>CAZTQF010000471.1:0-3192 GCA_964615255.1 uncultured candidatus Brocadiaceae bacterium
TCCCACCGGAGGTGCATGAAGTAGAGCGCCACGAGGGTCGCCTTGACCGTGGCGCCCTCACCGGGCCGCGCCGGCTCGGTCACGGTCAGTCGGTCGAGCACGAGCGTGCGCCCCCGCTCCCGGCAGGACTCCAGGAAGTAGGCAAGGGTCGGCTCGTCACACTGCAGCTGCACGTCCACCGTCTGCTCTCGCAGCTGCGCGCTGACGTCCGGGCCGCCCCGCCGGCGGCCGCGGAACCCGCCGCTGGGGCGGCGGCGGCGCGGGCTCTGCAGCTTGATGGACTGGATCCCGCTGAGACCCATGGCGTCCTCGTCGGCCGCGAGCACCCGATCGTGCGCCGCGAACAGCCGCCGCTGCAGCTCGTCGATCACGTCGAGCCCGAACAGCGTGCTGCGGATCTGGTCGACGCCGCTGGGGACGTCCCAGGTGATGTCGTCGCCCTCGACGAGCACGTCGCGGTCGCTCGCCGAGTTGACGATGGTAAGTCGGAGCGCGTTGCCGCGCTGGAACAGGTGCTGGTCGGCGGGGCCGCTCCAGTCCTTGTAGGCAGCCGAGACGTCGAAGGCGAGCGCTCGCGTCAGCCGCGCTCGCTCGGCCTCCAGCTGCTCGTTCTGCTCCTGCGCCGCGCCGAGTTCACGGGACTTGTACGCCTCGCGGAGGGTGTCCTGACGCCGCGGCAGCGGTCCGGGGGCCGTCGCCGAGTCGACGATCGCGCCGCCTACCAGCCACACGACCGCGCCGATGGCGCAGCCCACGAGCCACTGCTTGTTCTCCTGGGCGAACTCACCGATGTCCATCAGTTGCCCTCCTCGGCTGCCGCCGGCGGCGCCTCGAGCCCGATCGTGAACACGACGCGCTTGGCGCTGTCCGGGCTCGGGCGGTCCTTCATGTCGGCGACCAGCTGCTCCTTGATCAGCGGGTCCTCTCGGAACTGCTCGTAGAACTCCACGATCACGCGGCTCGGGTCGACGCCGTTCAACTCCTTGGCGGCGACCTCGACGGTCACCGTTGGCAGCGACTCCCCGCCGGGCCGGCCGCGCTTGCTCCCCACCTCGAGCTTCTCTACCCACAGCTGAGGCTGCAGGTGCCGGCTGATCGCGCGCTGCACGCGCAGGACCCCGTGCAGCGGCAGCGCCCGCTGGCGCAGCGTCTGCACCAGCGCCAGGTCGCGCTCGTTCTGCTCGATCAAGGCCACGGCTTCTTCGTGCGTGCGATTCACGCTGCTGACCATCCGACGCATGCCGCCGCTGTAGCGCGCCCGCTCCGCCGACAGCTCCTGGTTGTGCTGGAACTGCAGCGCGAAGGCGCCAGCGACGACGACGCCTGCGAGGATGTTGAAGATCGTGCGCTGCTGGAAGCGCTGCTTCTTGCGCACGGCCTCCGGGAGGATCTCCAGCGAGTAGAGCGTGTCGTCCAGGCGCCCGACGGCGAGCCCCAGCGCGACCGCCGCCTCGTGCCGCATCTGCTCGAGCTGCTCGGCGTCCTCGGGCGGGAGCGCGCTGAGGTCGACGTTCTCGAACGGATCGAACAGCTCGACCGGACAGCGCAGGTTCTCGCGGAGCAGGCCGCGGAGACCCCGCAGCCGCGCGCCGCCCCCGCACACCAGGACCTTGTCGAGCCGCAGGTCGCTGATCTTGGTCTGCGCCTTACAGAACGAGAGCGAGCTGTTGATCGCCGCCGGGATCGACGTGGCGGCGCTCGCCGCCGCCATCGTCACCTTCTCTGCCTGCCCCGACTGGTAGTTGCCGCGGCTCGCGGGGTCGAGGTCGAGCAGGTCGCGCTTGAGCGCCTCCGCCTTGCGCGCGGAGACGTTGAAGTTGCTCGCGATCGCCTCGTCGAGGACCTTCGAGCCGCTCGTCAGGTTGCGCGCGAACAGCAGGTCGGTGCCCCGCACGATCGCGAGGTCGATGGTCTGGTGACCGATGTTGACCAGCGCGACGACCGCGTCGGCGTCGACGGGCCCGCACTTCAAGTACGCGTTGTAGAGCGCGGTGCAGTTCGGGACGAAGGCCGTGACCGCGCCGCCCGCGCGGCCGACGTCATCCTGCAGCTGATCGAGCGCCTCGTCCTTGGCGAGCGCGAGCAGGACCGTGTCGCTGCCCGAATCGTCCTCGATCGGCAGCAGGTTGTAGTCCGCCGACAGCGCGCCGCCCGACTGCTGCGCGAGGTCCTGGATCTCCAGGTCCATCAGGTTTCGGAGCTGCCAGTCCGGGGTCGGCGGCACCTGGCTGTAGCGCAGCGTCATGTCCCGCCCGGCGAGGCCGCAGGTGGAGTCCTTGAGCGGGATCCCCGCGTCGGACAAAGGCGCGTGGCCTTCGGCTGTCGGGAGCCCGGCGAACCGCAGAACGCTGACGCCGTGCTTGCCGACCTGGGCCACGAGCACCTTGGCGCTGTGGCTGCCCCTGTCGACGGCGGTTGCTTTGCTTGCCATGAATGAGTCGTGTGCTGGGTGTCCGAAGCAGGCTCTCAGTCCCTGCCGCCGCCGGGCGCCTCCGAGCCGTCTCCGGCGGGCTCGGGCAGGTGCCGCTTGATGTAGTCCTGGACCATCTGCTCGAGGTCGGGCTCGGCGGCCGACGCGAAGGCGTCTGCCAGCATCTTCAGGCGCTCGCGCTGGGCCTTGAGCGTCGTGCGATCGAAGGCCTCCAACCGCGCCGCCGCGCGCGCTCGCAGCGCCCGCTGGGCGGCGAGGTCCTCGACGTGCGCCTCCCCGTAGAGGGCCACGAGCTCGTCGACGCCGTCCAGGACCCGCTCGTAGCCGCCGCGGGTGTCGAAGAACCCGGCCTCCTCAAAGTCCTTCTCCAGCTGGCGCGCTGCTGCAGCCTGCTGCTCCAAGATGCGCTGCCGGAGCTGCTGGGCCCGCGCCAGCTCCGAAGAGTCCATCGGCGCGTCGCGGAACACGCGATCAATGCCGTCGAGCGCGTCCCCAGGCCGGCCCTCCGCGAGCGCCGCCGCGGCGTCCCGGACCAGCTCCGCCGCCTGCATGCGCTCCGCCCGGAACCCGACGTCCAGCCGCAGTTCGGACGCGTCGCAGCTCAGCAAGTAGTTGCCCGCCCGCTCCTCGCCGCGGCAGGACGTGGGCTGAGAGAACGACGCCGCCGCGCGCGTGCCGAAGCTGCCGAACAGGACCCGCTGCGCCTCGAAGGCGCCGGCAGCCGACGTCGAGCGGAACGCGCCTCCGGCGCCAGCTGTCAT
>CAZTQF010000472.1:0-3188 GCA_964615255.1 uncultured candidatus Brocadiaceae bacterium
AAAGAGGTCACCGTGCGTTCGCTCCACATGCGCGCGCTGCGAAGGCTTCAGGAACTGCTGAGCGCCTTCGGTCGCTGACCTGCCGTTGGCAGGGGGCACAAGCCGACCTTCTTTCAGGCCTCCGCCAGAGCGCTCCCGCTGGACTCTCCCTACTGCCGAAGAGAAGACGTGGTGCTCCGCCCAATCGCATTCCTGCTGTTCGTAGCGTCCGGCTTCTGCGGCCTGCTCTACCAGGTCGTGTGGCTGCGCCTCGCGTTCGCCGACTTCGGCATCGTGACTCCGGTGCTGTCGGTCGTGCTGAGCGTGTTCATGCTCGGCCTCGCGCTCGGCTCGTGGCTCGGTGGACGGGTGGGCAACGCGCTGACGGCGCGCAGCCCGGGCGCGGCTGCGATCGGCTACGGCGTCGCCGAGTTCGGGATCGGCGCCGGCGCGTTGGTCGTGCCGTGGGCGTTCGGCGTCGGCGAGGCCTGGCTGCAAGGCCTCGGAGAGGCGTCGTCGGCGAGCTACCTGGGCGCCTCGGCGATCGTCATCACCGCGTCGATCCTGGTCTTCACGACGCTGATGGGCGCGACCTTCCCGCTGATGATGGCGTTCCTGCGGGCGGCGACGAGAGGCGACGAGGAGACCTTCAGCTACCTCTACCTGGGCAACGTCATAGGCGCGATGGCCGGCGCGCTGACGACGGCGATGGTGCTCATCGAGCTGCTAGGGTTCCGCCAGACTCTGCTCGTCGCCGCGGCCCTCAACGCGCTGATCGGCGTCGTCGCGATGCTGCTGCCGCGCGCGGCGACCCCGGCGGCCGCCGCCCAGGCGCCGCCGCGGCGCCTCGCGCCGGAGCCGGTCGCCGGGGAGTCGAGCCGCGCGGGGCGGGGCCTGCGGCTCTCGCTGCTGTTCGCGACCGGCTTCACGTCGATGGCGATGGAGGTCGTCTGGACGCGCGCGTTCACGCCCGTGCTGCAGACCACGATCTACGCGTTCGCGGCCGTGCTGACGACCTATCTGCTGGCGACCTGGCTCGGCTCCGCGCTCTACCGCGTGCACCTTCGCAAGCGCTGCGCGGCCGACGCCGCGACGCTCCTGCCGCTGCTGTTCCTGGCGTCGCTGCTGCCGCTGGTCTGCAACGACCCGCGCTGGCACGACCTGCCCGCCGTCGTTCTGCTGAGCCTGGTCCCGATCTCGATGCTGTTGGGCTACCTGACGCCGCAGCTCGTCGACGAGCACGCGCGCGGCGAGCCCGGCGCTGCCGGCGCGGCCTACGCGGTCAACGTCGTCGGGTGCATCCTCGGTCCGCTGTTCAGCGGCTACGTGCTGCTGCCGCTCGTCGGCGTCAAGTGGGCGCTGCTGTCGATGGCGCTCGTCTACCCGCTGTTCCTGCTGGGCGTGACCGCGCGGCGCCGCGCGCTCGACCTCGGCGTCAAGGTCGCCGCCGCCGCCGCGCTCCTGCTGGCGGTCTTCAGCACCCGCACGCACGAGGACCCGGACGTCTACGAGCGCGCCGAGGTCCGCCGGGACTCGACCGCCAGCGTGGTCGCGTTCGGCGAAGGGATGAAGAAGCGCCTGCTCGTCAACGGCGTCGGCATCACCGAGCTGGTGCCCGAGACGATGGTGATGGCGCACCTGCCGCTGGTGATGCGCGAGACGCCGCCGGAGTCGACCTGCGTCATCTGCTTCGGGATGGGCACGACGTTTCGGTCGCTGCTGTCCTGGCCTGGCAAGGCCACCGCGGTCGAGCTGGTGCCGAGCGTCGTCGAGTCGTTCGGGTTCTTCTGGGACGACGCCGACCAGCACCTCGCGATGCCGGGCGCCCGCGTCGTCGTCGATGACGGCCGCCGCTTCCTGTCGCGCACCGAAGAGAAGTTCGACCTGATCACGATCGACCCGCCGCCGCCGGTCGAGGCCGGCGGCTCGAGCCTGCTCTACTCGACCGAGTTCTACGACGTCCTGAAGCAGCGATTGACGCCTACCGGCGTGCTGCAGCAGTGGTTCCCCGGGGGCGAGAAGGAGATCGCCAAGGCGGTCGTCAACACGCTCCAGGACTCGTTCCCGCACCTGCAGATCATCGAGTCGTTCCGCGCGCCGCCGCCCGGCGTCGGCGCGCCCTACGAGCTGCAGGCGCGCGGCCTGCACCTGCTGGCGTCGTTCGAGCCGCTGCAGCGCCCGAGCATCGAGCAGGCGATCGAGCGGATGCCCGAAGCCGCGCGCGCGGACATGCGCTGGTGGGGCAAGGCCTCGTTTGGCATCGAAGACCTCGCGACCTGCTGGCGCTACATCCTCGATCCGCAGCGCGAGGTGCCGGTCGAGTCGCTGCTGCCCGACGACCGCAGCGTGAAGATCACGGACGACCGTCCGTTCAACGAGTACTTCTGGCTGCGCCGGGGCTCGGGCGGCCCCGGCGACGTCTAGCGGCTCTGCTTTCGATCGCCGGGCACGACGAGCGTGCCGCGCGTCGGCGGTGGCGCGTCGATGCCCAGCTGGCGGGCCTGGCCACGGACGGCGGCGCGCTGCTCGTCGACGTAGATGTGCACGGTGCCCTGATCGGCGTGGATCACCATCGTGCCGACGCCCCCGTGCACGTGGATCGTGCCAGGCGCCGAGGCCCGCTCGAGAGCGGCGTCGTCTTCGGCTGGGCGCCCATCGCCGCGCGGCTCCCGGCCGCGGCGCGGCAGCGCCGCGAGTTCGCGTTCGATCGATGCGCGCAGCGCCGCGATCTGTTCGCGCTCGGCCTGCAGCCACGCCGGGGACGGGGTCGGCGGCGGCGGCGCCGCCGCGGCGCTCTGTGCCTGCGCGAGCGCCCGGTGCTGCTTCGTGAGCTCCGCGACCTGCGCTTCGAGCTGCTGCGCCCGCTCGGCGGCGCGCACAGCCTCGGCGCGGGCGGCTTCGGCGGCGGCGCGCTGCTGTGCGAAGGCGGCCTGCAGTTCGGTCCGTTCGGCCGCCGTGCGCTCGCGCTCGGCCGTGAGCTCGGCGCGCAGGTCTCTCGCCGTGGTCCGGGTCTCGGCGCGCGCCTGCTCGAGCGCGGCGCCACGAGCGAGCAGCTCCTGCTCGAGCTGCGCGATCCGGCGCGCCTTGTCCGCCAGCTGGTCGGTGTGCTGCTGGGCCCGCTGCGCGGCGCTGCGCTCCATCGCGGCGACGGCGCGGTCGACGCTCTGCAGCTGCTGCTCCAGTTGGGTCACGGTCGCGCGCAGGTCCGC
>CAZTQF010000473.1:0-3177 GCA_964615255.1 uncultured candidatus Brocadiaceae bacterium
CGCGCGCGTCGCGGCCAACCGCGCGTGGCAGACGCTCCTCGGCGCCGGCCTCGTCCCCACCAGCGAGAACTTCGGCCGGCAAGGGGAGCGCCCCACCCACCCCGCGCTGCTCGACTGGCTCGCGCAGGCGCTCGTCGACTCGGGCTGGGACCTCAAGGCGCTGCACCGCCTGATCGTCACCAGCGCGACCTACCGGCAAGCCAGCGACGCGGCGGCGGACCGCTTCGCTGCGGATCCGCACAACCGGACGCTCGCGCGCTACCCGCGGCGGCGTATGCAGGCCTGGATGCTGCGCGACCAGGCGCTCGCGCTCAGCGGTCGGCTGGCGGCGCAGCTCGGCGGGCCGCCCGTCCGCCCGTATCAGCCGCAGGGTGTCTGGGACGAGGCGACGTTCGGCTTCATCAAGTACACCCAGGGGCGCGGGGACGAGCTGCGGCGGCGCAGCCTCTACACCTTCTGGCGCCGCATCGTCGGGCCGACGATGCTGTTCGACACGCCGGCGCGGCAGCAGTGCGTGGTGCGGCACGCGGTCACCAACACGCCGCTGCACGCGCTGACGACGCTGAACGAGACCGGGTTCGTCGAGGCCGCGCGCGGCTTCTCGTCGCGCGCGCTCGCGCACGGGGCGACCCCCCGAGCACAGATCGCGTGGATGTTCCGCGCCGCGACCGCGCGCGCCCCGGAGGCGGTGGAGCTCGACGTGCTCACGCGCCGCTTCTTCGACACTCGACAGCGCTTCGCCGACGGCGCGCTCGACCGCGAGGCGTTCCTGCAGATCGGGGCCGACGCGACGCCCCCCGGACTCGACAAGGACGACCTCGCAGCGCTCACCGTCGTCGCATCGCTGGTGCTCAACCTCGACGAGGTGCTGTGTCTGCCGTGAACCCGCTCACCGAAGCCTCCCGTCGCTGGACGCGCCGCGCGCTGCTCGGCGACGCCGCCGTCGGCCTGGGCGCCACGGCGCTCGGCTCGCTGCTGCACGGCGACGGCGTCGGCCGCCACTTCGCGCCGCGGGCCAAGCGCGTCATCTACCTGCTGCAGAACGGCGCCCCGTCGCACGTCGACCTGTTCGACCACAAGCCGATGCTCGAGAAGATGCACGGGACCCAGATCCCCGACAGCATCGCCCAGGGCGCGCGCTTCAGCACGATGACCGGCAACCAGAAGGCGCGACCGTGCCTGCGCGCGATCCGGCCGCTGCGTCCGCGCGGCCAGAGCGGCGCGACGGTCTCCGATCTGCTGCCCTACACCGCGGCGATCGCCGACCAGCTTTGCTTCGTCCGGTCGATGACCACGACGCAGGTCAACCACGCGCCGGCGATCACGTTCCTGCTGACCGGCAGCGAGCGTCCGGGCCGACCGAGCATGGGCGCCTGGCTGTCGTACGGGCTCGGCAAGAGCTGCGACGACCTGCCGACGTTCGTCGCGATGACGTCGCGCGACAAGGAGGCGTCGTGCGGCCAGATGTTCTACGACTACTACTGGGGCAGCGGCTTCCTGCCGTCGGTGCACCAGGGCGTGAAGTTCCGCGGCTCGGGCGACCCGGTGCTCTACCTCGACGACCCTGCGGGCACGGACCGCGCGCTGCGTCGCGGCGTGCTCGACGACCTCGCGACGCTCAACCGGCGGCACCGCGAGCGCACCGGCGATCCGGAGATCGACACGCGGATCTCGCAGTACGAGCTGGCCTACAAGATGCAGGCCTCGGTGCCGGAGCTGACCGACTTCTCCGACGAGCCGCAGCACGTGCTCGACATGTACGGCCCGGACGTCCGCCGGAAGGGTTCGTTCGCCTACAACTGCCTGATGGCGCGGAGGCTGGTCGAGCGCGGCACGCGCTTCGTGCAGCTGATGCACGCCGGCTGGGACCAGCACAGGAACCTCTACACCCAGCTCGAGGTCCAGTGCCGGGACACCGACGCGCCGTCCGCCGCGCTGGTGCTCGACCTGCAGCAACGCGGCCTGCTCGACGACACGCTGGTGATCTGGGGCGGCGAGTTCGGGCGCACGCCGTTCCTCCAGGGCTCGTTCGAAGGCAAGCAGGGCCGCGACCACCACCCCTACGCGTTCACGCTCTGGATGGCGGGCGGCGGCGTGAGGCCCGGCTACAGCCACGGCGCGAGCGACGAGTTCGGCTTCCACGTCGCGCAGGACGCGGTCACGCCGCACGACTTCCAGGCGACGCTGCTGCACCTGCTCGGCATCGACCACGAGCGGCTGACCTACAAGTTCCAGGGGCGGCGCTACCGCCTGACAGACGTGCACGGCAAGGTCGTGCGCCCGCTGCTCGCGTGACGCAACCGTCAGCGGCGGAGCGCGAGCTCGGTGCGCTCGTGGCTGGTGACCTCGAACGAGACCGCGCGCACATGTCCGTCTTTGCGCCAGACGAGCACGTGGGGCCCAGGCGGTAGCTGGTAGCCGCCGTCGACCGGCCGATGCGCGCTGAGCACGTCGCAGGACGGCGTCCGCCGGTAGAAGGCGAAGTCACCGTCCGCCGGAGGGGATTCGCCCGAAGCGAAGCGGAGCTCGACCTGGCCCGGCGCCGGCAGCGCGAAGCGGCCCAGGTCCCAGAGCCCGCGGCCGTCGACCGCCACCTCGCCCGTCGTGATCCAGCCCGCGCGCACCGCGCCGAGCTGCACGACGTAGCGGCCGGGCGGCAGCGAACCGACCTCGAACGCGTCCTCGTGGCCGAGCGGCAAGAGCCGCGCCACCGCGCCGGAGTCGAGGTGCACGGCGCGCGCGTCCACGTCGGATGCCTGCGTCCCCGCCGGCACCTCGACGTGCACCCGGAGGCGCGCGCGGGTCGGCGCGTCGGGGTGCAGCGCGAGCACCACGTCCCGCGCGCCGACCATCGCCGCGTTGCCGTGGAGGACCGGCACCCCGAGCGCTGCGTGCCGCGGCCACGCGTAGCAGGCGACCGTGCCGGGCACGCCATGCATGGCGAAGGACCCGTCTCGGGCGGTCTGGACCACCGCAGCCCAGTCGCCGGCGTCGTGCCGGAGCTCGACGAACCAGCCCGCCAGCGGCGCGCCGCGCTCGTCCAGGACCCTGCCGGCGACCGTCTGGAACGGCGCGAGCGAGGGCGACCACGGCGTGTCTTGCCCCGCTGCGACCTGGACATGCGCGCGGGCGAAGCCGAGGGGGCCGCTCGCGGCCAGGACCTCGACGTCTCGATCC
>CAZTQF010000474.1:0-3171 GCA_964615255.1 uncultured candidatus Brocadiaceae bacterium
TAGAGCAGCCGGCGCAGCGCGCCCTCGAACGCCAGCTCGCGGCGCGCCTCGTCCTGGCACGCGCGGAACGCGCCCTCGCTCGCCGGGTGACGCGCGCACGCCACCTCCGCCAACAGCTCGACCTCCACCAGCAGTCCGCACGCGCGCAGGGCGCGCAGCAGCGCCAGCGCGCGCTCCGCGTCGGCGAGCGGCGCGCCCCGGCTCCACGGACCGTCCAGGAGCGTCAGCCACCTGCCCCGGAGCTCGTTGTCCTCGACGTCGACGACGTGGCGCGGGATGTCGGCGCGCAGGTGGGCGACGAACGCCGCGACGTCTCCTGCGCCGAGCACGAGGCGACGATGGGCGCGCAGCAGCGCGGGGGACGGGCGCTCCGCGAGCTGCGCTTCGAGGGCTGCGCGCGCCGCGTAGACCTGACCGGTCTCGAGCAGCGCTGCGGCGGTCGCGGCGCCGGCTTCGCCGAACGCGCGCAGCCTCGCAGGATCCTCGCGCAGCACGTCCGCCACCTGCCGGCGCTGCTCGCGCGTCGCGTTCGTGGTCGTCCAGGCGCGCACCAGGCGCTGCACGCCCGGATCGAACGGCCGCAGCCGCAGCGCCGCGATCAGCGCGTCCCACGCCTCTGCCCGCCGATCGCGCGCGAGCGCCACCTCTGCGAGGCCGAGGTCGCCCACGCCGGGCACCCGGCGGTCCTCGCGGATCGCCGTGTAGACCAGGGCAGCCTCGTCGTAGCGCTCCGCGTCGCGCAGCGCCGCCGCGTAGGCGACAGCCACCAGCGGGTGCTGCCCGCTGGCCGCGAACAGCTGCGCGTAGATGCGGAGCGACGCCGGCAGGTCCGTCGTGCGCAGCGTGTGGGCGAGGCCGAGCCACGGCCACACCGACTCCGGCGCGAGCTGCGCGGCGCGCCGGAAGCCGGCGAGCTTGGCGCGGCCGTCGTCGGTGACCCGGGCGAGCAGGTAGTGCGCGTGGCCGTCGCCGGGGCGCGCGGCGACCGCGTCGCGAGCCTCCTGCAGCAAGCGGCCGCGGCGGCCGCGCTGACGCAGCACGTCCTGGCGCAGCCGGCGAGCGTCGACGTCTCCCGGGTCCTGGGCGAGCAGCGCCTCGCACTGCTCGAGCCCTGCCGAGACGTCGCCGCGCTCGACCGCCTGCCGCGCCGACCACGCGATGCGCCCCGCAGGCGACGTCCCCCACGGCAGGCCGCTCACTTCTGCTGGCACGGCCCCGGGACCGGGGGCCCGGCAGGCGCCGAGCGTCGCGGCGAGCAAGCAGACGCGGGTCAGGCAGCGCATCGCGAGGTGATACCTGTGGCGGGCGCAGGGCCGCGAGAAGAAAAAGGCATCCCACGGTGTTGCGAGTCACCGCGGGCGCCCGACCGCCGGCGCCACCCCCATGGCGCCGACAGTGCTCGCCTGCGACCGCCGGGTCCCCACCCGCTCGGCCGCAGCGCGCAGACCACCTGATCCCGCAAGGTCCGCACGACGCGCCGGCCATCCCCCCGAACGACCGGACACGCGCATCGTCACCATCGGCGGCGGCGCGAGGCAGCTTGACCGAGCCCCTGAACGGCCGCTGCCAAGGGGCGTTCGCCGCTACTGGGTCGTGAACTGCGCGACGGCCGCGAGGCCGATCTCGACCGTGCCGGTCGTCGCGGTGACGCCGCTCGACCAGACGCGCCCGACCGGCTCCCAGCCGCAGACCTGGACCTTCTGCGCCTGGCTGGTCACGACGCCGAGCGCGTTCGCCGCCGGGTCGACGGCCGCGGCCTGGAAGCGCAGCCACTTGCCGAGCAGCTGCGGGTTGTTGGGGAGCTGGAACCCAAACGTCACGCTGCCGTCGCCGGCCGCCGAGCTGAAGAACGACGCCGCGACGTCGATGGACAGAAAGCAGCCGCCCGCGCCGACCACGCCGAGGTCCTGCGGCAGCTGCATGCCGCCCCACGAGCCCGACTCCTGGTTGCCGAGCGCCAACAGCACGACGCTGCCGGGCGCAGCGTCGAAGGCGCGCACCACCCAGGGACGCCCCCACTGCACGCCGGTCGTCGCGCTCTCGACGCCGAGCGGGTAGCCGTTGCTCTGCAGGCACGAGAGCGGCCCGACCGGCACCAGCGGGCTCGTGCAGACGAAGGTCGCGTCGAGCGAGTACGCGCCCGGCGGCTGGCCGTAGACGACCACCTCGAGCACGAGGTCCCCGCCCGCGGGGTCGAACGCGAACGGCGTCGCGAACGTCACGGCCGGCAGGAACGGGCTCGGCGTCACGCCGGCGCTCTGGCCCGGCAGCGCCAGGAGCTGGCGCGGGAGCACCGTGAGCTGGTCGGCGCCGCGGTTGGCCGCGAACTGCGCCGACAGGCCGGTGAGCGGGCCAGGCGCCGTCGACAGGGAGATCTCGCAGTCGACCAGCTTGCCGACCGGGCTCGCGCCCCCGTCGGGCCGGAGCTGCACGCCCGTGAGCACGACGGGGCCGCTGAACAGAGACGCGCCGTAGACGTACTGCACCCGGGTGGGCGTGCTGCGGCCGAACGGGATGTTGGTCGCGGCCGTGCCCTCGTAGGTCAGGTGCGACGGCGGCAGCGGCAGCGCGCCCTGGGCGAGCGCGGACGCCGAGCCCAGCGCCATCGCGACGAGCGCCGCGAGCAGGTTGGGGGTTCGATCCATGGCATGGCAGGTATCGGCACCGCGGCGCGGCCGGCTTGACCTGGCGGCAGAAGCCGGACGAAGAAGGAACCAACTTGGCCCACGACGCCCGGAACACCGGCGTCCTGCTGCTACAGGACGACCCGAGGCCGATGCAGGCCCTCAAGGAAGCGCTGGAGCGCGAGGCCTTGGAGGTCGACGTCGTCGCCGGGCTCGCCGACGCTCGCGCGAGCTTCTATCGAGCCGGCGGGCACGGCTGCCTCGTCGTGGGCCCAGGCGTCGCCCCGGGCCTCGCGCAGCAGGTCGCAGCGGCGTTGCGCGGCCTGGACCCGCGCCTCGCGGTCGCGACGTTCGGACCGGCGATGCGGCACATCGGGCCGACGCGCGTCGCGCACCTCGCGGCGTTTCACCCCAGCTCCCGCGCGGGCCAGGGCGCGCTGCTGCGCTTCCTGCTGACGCTCTGACTCTCCGCGAGCAGGAAGATGGGGTGGCTAACCGGACTCGAACCGGCGACCCCCTGAACCACAATCAGGTGCTCTAACCAACT
>CAZTQF010000475.1:0-3168 GCA_964615255.1 uncultured candidatus Brocadiaceae bacterium
GCATCCTTCTCCATGACCACATACCTCAAGATGCGCCGACGCACCTCGTCGGGCACCGCTGGGGATACGCGCTGGCGGACGGCGATCCGCCGGCCGCGAAGTTCGTGCTCGAGGCGTCGGGACTCGGGCTCTGTGGCGACGCGCTCGGCGGCGGCCGCGTCGAGGGCGCGTTCGTCAGCGGCCTCGAGCTCGCCGACGCGCTGGCCTCCCGCTGAGGCGCGGGGCTAAGGTCTCTGCGATGACGCAGGCGCTGTTCGGCGGCGGCCGCGGTCGCGTGCTGGTGTTCTGCTGGCTCGGTTGGGTCTTCGACTTCTACGACCTGATCCTGTTCAGCTTCCTCAAGCACGGGATCGCCGAGGAGCTCGGGCTGCCGCTCGACGGCGCCGTCGCGTGGATCGAGGGCTGGTCGCTGCTGGCGACGGCGGTCGGGGGCTTCGCCTTCGGTCGCGTCGCCGACCGCGTCGGGCGCCGCCAGGCGATGGTCTGGAGCATCGTCGTGTTCTCGACCGGCGCTTTGTGGACGGGGCTCGCCGACGGCTTCTGGTCGCTGCTGTTCGCGCGCGTCGTGACCGGGCTCGGGGTCGGCGGCGAGTGGGGGATCGGCCACGCGGTGGTCGCCGACTACTGGAGCGGCCGGCAGCGCGACCGCGTGCACGGCATCCTGCAGGCCGGCAGCCCGGTCGCGATGGCCGCCGCCGCGGCGGTCGCGTTCTTCGTCGCGCCGCTCGAAGGGGTCGGCTGGCGCAACGTGTTCTTGGGCTCGGCGGCGCTCGGAGCGCTCGCGCTGTCCGGACGGTGGGCCATGCCCGGGCCCGACCGCGGCCTCGCAGCAGCCGGGCCGGTGTCGGCGCGGCGGTTGTTCTCGGCGGAGCACCGCCGCACGAGCGTCGTGCTCTTGGGCGTCCTGGTGCTGCACATGGCGGGCTTCTGGTGCGTCTACGCCGAGCTGCCCGTCAGGCTGATCCGCGAGCACCAGGTGGCGCCCGAACGGATCGGCTGGTTCCAGATCCAGGTCAACAGCGTGCACGTGCTCGCCGACGTGCTGTTCGGCTTCTTGGCGGCGCGGCTCGGCCGCGTGCGGGTGTTCGTCGCCTTCTGCCTGCTGTTCGCGGCGGGGCAGGCGCTGGTGCTGTCGGCGCTGGGCGAGGTCCGCCAGGACTTCTCGACGTTCACGCTGGCGATCGCGGCGATGGGGCTGGGCGCAGGCACCTGGTCGTGCTTCGGCGCCTTGTTCGGCCAGCACTACCCCGCGGCGCTGCGGGCGACCGCTGCTGCGCTGTTCTACGCGGTCGCGCGCGGCGTGCAGCTGCCGGTCAAGCCGGCGATCGGCGCGGCGATGGCCGCGGCCGACTCGTTCGCGCCGGCGCTGTGGGTGGGGATCGCGTGCGCGCTGGGCTCGGGCGCGCTGGTGCTGGCGCTGCCGCGGCCCCGGCCTGGGACCGAGGCCGGCTAGGCGGCGGCGGGCGCTGCCTTCTTCTCGCGGAACAGCAGCACGAACACGGCGAGGATGGCGCCCGCACCCAGGCAGGGTAGCCACCAGATCTGGCCCCAGTCGGCGACCGCCGCAGCGCCTTCGCCGCTGGTGTTGTCGATGACGACGCCGGTCATGATCTGCGCGCCGAGATACATGCCCAGGCCCTGCGTCATGATCACCAAGAAGCTCTGCGCCTGGCCGCGGATCTCGGGGCGCGCCTGCTGGTCGACGTAGATCTGGCCGGTGACGAAGAAGAAGTCGTAGCAGATGCCGTGCAGCAGGATGCCGCCGAGCACCATCCACGCGACGGGCTCGGCGCCGGCGCCGAAGCTCCACAGCCCGTAGCGCACGACCCACGCGGCCATGCCGATGGCGAGCATCTTCTTGACGCCGAGCTTCGCGAAGCACAGCGGCATGATCAGCATGAAGAACACCTCCGCCCACTGGCCGAAGGACATGTAGAAGCCTGCGTTCGACCAGACCGTGCCGGCGAACTGGTTGCCGTAGCTGTAGTAGCCGGCGAGCGGGATGCAGATCAGGAACGAGCAGAGCAGGAAGACCACGAAGGCCGGGCGCTTCATCAGCTCCAGCGCGCCGAGCCCGAGCGTCTCGGCGATCCCGACCTGCTTGCCCGCGAGCGGCGGGGGCGTGCGCGGCAGCACAAAGCTGAGCGCGGCCATGACGATCGAGCTGTAGCCCGCGACCAGGAACATCACCGGCTTGGTGTCGGCTTCGAGCACCTTGCTGACCAGCGTGACCGCCGCGATCCACCCGAGGGTGCCGAACACCCGCGCGATCGGGAACTGCTTCTCTGGGTTGTCGATGTGGGTGAAGGCGACCGTGTTCGACAGGCCGAGCGTCGGCATGTAGCACAGCATGTAGGCGAGCACGTACCACTCGAAGTAGGCGGCGTCCTTGGCCTCGATCGCGCCCGGGATCAGCACCAGCATGATCACCGCGCCGAACAGGTGCATCGCCGCGAGCACCAGCTGCGACGCGAAGAACCGGTCGGCGATCAGCCCGAGGAACAGCGGCGAGATCATCGCCGCGATCGGGCCGGCCGAGTAGACCCAGCCGGTCGTCGACTGCTCCCAGCCCATGGCCGGCACGAAGGTGCCGGCGGTCACATACCACGCCCCCCAGACGAAGAACTGGAGGAACATCATCGCGCAGAGCAGAGGGAACTTCGTCATGGCGCGCCGATGATGACGCGCGGGCGACCCCACTGCCAGCGCGCGGGCGCGTTCCTGCCGCGACTACGCGTAGTACTTACCGAAGCGGTTCTGCAGGAACTGCTCGTAGCCGACGTCCTCCATCTTGAGGAAGCCCTGGTCGGGCAGCTGGCCCGCTTGCAGCATGTCGACGATGGCGCAGACGCCGGCGGCTGTCGTGATCTGGATGCCGCTCCAGTTCTTGCCGTCGATCTCCTGGTGGTAGATCGTCTTGGCGTAGGTGCGCTCCGCGAGCCGGCCGCGGTACTGCCCGGTCGCGCTCACGAAGATCACGATCTGGTCCTGGAAGGTCGCGGGCAGCGCCTTGTCGAAGATCCTGCCGAGCGCCTCCTGGTCGTCCTGCATCTGCAGGTCGTGCAGGAGGAACTTCATCAGCTCGCAGTGCCCCGGGTAGCGCATCGTCTTGTAGTTGACGTTCTTGACCCGGTCCTTGAGCGTGATCGCCAGCGTGCCGAGGCCGCC
>CAZTQF010000476.1:0-3160 GCA_964615255.1 uncultured candidatus Brocadiaceae bacterium
CGCACCGCCTGGCTGCAGACGACCAAGCCGGAAGACGCCGCCTCGGACCTGAACGACGCGCTCGCCCAAGTCGCCGACGCGCTCGAGGAGTCCAAGGACGCCGTCACCCAGGTCTACGTGCTCACGGACATGCAGGCCCGCGCGCTCGGCGACAGCGTCGCGGCGAAGGCCGCGACGCAGGGGCCGGAGCTCGCCGACACGCTGCGAGATCAGGTCGAGCGGCTGCAGGCCCGCGAGGGGCTGCAGCTCCACTGGATCGACACAGGCCCGCTGGCTTCGGGGACCGGCGGCCGCGTCGACAACGTACAGATCACCGACCTCCGGCTCGTCGACCCGGTCGCGGTCCAGAAGAGCCCGGCAGAGGTCGTCGCGACGCTGCGCAACCTGGGCGACGCCGCAGCGAGCTGCGAGGTCACGCTCGAGGTCGACGGCGGCGAGCCGATGCGCAAGATCGTCGAGGTGCCGGCAGGGGCCGAAGGCGAAGCGGACTTCCAGCTCACCTTCCGCGCCGCCGGTTTGCGGCGCCTGCGCGCAGCGCTCCTCCAGGACGCCCTGTCCGCCGACGACGAGCGCTTCCTGACCGTCGGCGTCCGCGATCGGATCCGCATCCTGCTGGTCGACGGCCGCGACGGCGGCGACCCGCTCAAGAGCTACGCCTACCTCTGGCGCGCGATGCTCGACCCCGACGAGAACGTGCTGCCGACGTTCGCCGTCGACGTCGTCGACGTGGTCACCCTGCTCGGTGGCCAGTGCACGCCGAAGGACTACGACGTCGTCGTCTTGGCCGACGTCGAGCGCCTCAACGGCCGCGCCGCGGCGGCGCTCTCCGACGCGCTCCGCGCCGGACGCGGGCTGCTCTGCCAGTTCGGCCCGGCGTGCGAGCACGAGTCCTTCAACATCCACCTCTACGCCGCCGGCGACGGGCCGATGCCGTTCCGGCTGTTGCCGCCGATGGGAGGCGCGCCCGGCAGCTCCACCGTCCGCTCCCCGAGCATCGTGGAACGAGAGCACCCGCTGCTGCGCGAGTTCGAAGAGGACGTCTACCGCGAGATCCTGCAGGCGATCCCGGTGTGGCGCTGGCACGGGGTCGCAGCCGACTCGCTTCAGGAAGGCGCCAGCGTCGCGGTCGCCGTGACCGACGCCGAGCGGACGCCCCTGTTCGTCAGCCGCGCCTTCGGCGAGGGGCAGGCGGTGTTCCTGACGTCGCCGATCGGCAGCGAGTACGACGCCGACCGATGGAACCGCCTCGACGACCCGCTGGTCGCCTTCCCGTTGCTCCACGGCCTCGTGAAGTGGCTCGCCCTGCCCGCGTCCGACCCGTTCGCCGCCCGCGTCGGCAGCGCGCTCACGTGTTCACTGGACGCGCGTCCTTTGGACGTGGAGGTGACGCGCGCCCGCCGCGACGGCCGGCCGGCTGCGGCGCTGGCAGCCACGCCGCAGGCCCTGCCCGGCGGACGGTTCGCCCTGCCGACGTTCTCCGACACGACCTTCGCCGGCTTCTACGACTACTCGCTCGTCCTCGACAGGGAGTCCGGGCAGGAGCCCCGCTCGCTGCCCTTCGCGGTCAACGTCGACCCTGCAGAAGGCGACCTGCGCTACCCGAGCCACGCCGAGGCCAAGGCAGCACTCGGCGTCGAGCGCATCCTGGACACGCTGCCCGCCGTCGCCGAGCGCGAAGACGGCCCCGACCGCAGCGACCTGGGCCCGTCGTTCCTGCTGCTGACGCTGCTGCTGGTGCTCGGCGAAGCGGCCCTGGCGCGATTCGTCGCCGCGAGGAGGTCATGAGGTGACGCACGCCCCCTCGATCCCGCCCGCGTTCCAAGACGCCGCTGCCGAGACCAGCACCTACGTCGAGGAGACGTTCCGCTTCCTGAACGCGCCGCCGCTCTGGGTGCTGGCGCTCGTGGTGTTGCCTGGCTCGGTCGCGTTCGCCTGGTGGTCCTACAGCGGCCTGAAGCGGCTCGAAGGGTCGACGCGGACGCTGCTCTCCGCGCTCCGGTGGCTGGCCATCGCGGCGTGCCTCACGCTGCTGTTCCAGCCGGCGTACGAGATCACCACCTACCGCAAGACCAGAAACCAGGTCCACGTGCTCGTCGATGACAGCGCGTCGATGGCGCGCAAGGACCGCTACCCGTCCGAGGAGCAGCGCGCCTCGCTGGCCGCGCGGGTGGCCGGCGACCTCGGGGCGCAGACCCGCGCCGCGCTCGTGCAGCGGGTCCTCGAAGCGGAGGACGGCCTGCTGCCGGCGCTGCGCGAGACGCACGACGTGCGGCTGTTCCGGGTCGAACGCAAGCCGACGCCGATCCGTTCGCTCTCCGAGCTGACGGCGCGCGGCAACCGAACGGCGCTCGGCGACGGACTCGACATGCACCTGCAGTCGGCGACCGGCGCCGACCTCGACGCGGTCATCCTGGTCAGCGACGGCCGCAGCAACGCCGGCAGCGACCCGACCGAGATCGCCGCGGCCTACGCGCTCCGCGGCGTCCCCGTGCACACGGTGGGCGTCGGTGACCCGGAGCCGCCGCGCAACGCCTGGATCGTCGGCCCGCCCGGCCCCAAGGAAGCGCTGCGCCAGGAGGAGGTCGCGTTCGACGTCACGGTCCGCGCCGAGGGCCTCGCGGGCGAAGCCGCCCGCGTCGAGCTGCGCGGCAGCCGCGACGGCGGACCGTTCCTGCCGCTGGCCACGGTCACCGACGTGCTGCCCCCCGACGGCGACTCGACCCGCCTGCGCGTCACGCACGCGTTCGACGAGGCCGGTGACTGGACCCTGAAGTTCGCGCTCGCCGCGGCGGAGAACGAGTCGCAGCTGGACGACAACGAGGACACGCGCTTTCTGCGCGTCAACGACGAGCGCATCCGCGTGCTGTTCTGCGACGACAAGCCGCGCTGGGAGTACCGCTACGTCAAGAACGCGCTCAAGCGCGTCGACCCGAGCATCGAGATGCAGGCGATCCTGTTCGACGCCAGCCCTCGATTCATCCAGGAGCACAGCGCCGAGCTGCGCCCCATCAAGGATCTGCCGCGGACGCCCAAGGAGCTGATGGAGTACCACGTGATCCTGCTGGGCGACGTCCCGCCCGAGCGGATCGCGCCGTCCGAGGAAGGCCGCCGCAGGTGGCTCGAGATGCTCGTGGACTTCGTGGAGTTCGGCGGCGGGGTC
>CAZTQF010000477.1:0-3159 GCA_964615255.1 uncultured candidatus Brocadiaceae bacterium
CGAGCGGCGTGCCGGGCAACCTGATCGACGGCTACTCGGAGCCGACCGCGCTGGCGGTCGCCAAGGCCGCCGTGACCAACGGCCAGGAGGCGAGCGCGGCGCTCGCGAGCTACGCCGACGGCGCCTACTCGCACTACAACCTGTTCATGGGCAACATCCCCGGCAGCGCTGGCGAGATGTCCAAGCTGATGGTCCTGATCGGCGCCGCGGTGCTGCTGGTCACGGGCGTCGGCAGCTGGCGGACGATGCTCGGCGGCGTGCTCGGCATGCTCGGCGCGGCGTTCCTCGTCCCGATCATGGCGGCCGCGGGCGGCCTCGTCCCCGACGCGTCCCTGCACCTCGCGCCGTGGGAGCACCTGCTGTGCGGCGGCTTCCTGTTCGGCATCGTCTTCATGGCGACCGACCCGGTCTCGAGCCCCGAGACCAACGTCGGTAAGTGGATCTACGGCGTCCTGATCGGCGTCTTCACGATCCTCGTGTGGATGATCAACCCGGCGTACCCGGAGGGCACGATGCTCGCCATCCTGCTGCTCAACGCGTTCGCGCCGACCATCGACCACTTCGTCGTCTCTGCCAACATCAAGCGGAGGCTCGCAAGGGCATGAACACCAACAGCAACACCTACGTGATGGGCTTCGCGGTCGCCATGTGCGTGACCGTGAGCGCCGTGCTGGCGACGCTCGCCAGCGCGCTCAAGGAGACCCAGGAGGCGGCCGCAGAGTTCGACCGCCAGAAGAACGTCATGATGGCCGCCGGGCTGATCCAGCAGGGCGACACGCGCAGCCGCGAAGAGCTCGAGGAGCTGTTCTCCAAGCGCGTCAAGGAGGTCACGGTGGACACCGAGACCGGCGCCGAGGTGCAGGGCACGGCAGCGGAGGTCGCGCAGAAGCGCAAGGACAGCCCGCTCCGCTACCGCGTCGTCGGCGCGGCCGCGACCGACAGCGGCGAGGTCACCATCCTGCCCGTGTCCGGCAAGGGGCTGTGGTCGACGATCTACGGCTACATCGCCCTCGAGCAGGACAAGGCCACCGTCCGCGGGATCACGTTCTACAAGCACGGCGAGACCCCCGGCCTCGGCGGCGAGGTCGAGAACCCGCAGTGGACGTCGCAGTGGGTCGGCAAGTCGATCCGTCGTGACGACGGCATCGGCGTGATCGTCAAGAAGGGCAAGGTCGACCCGGGCGTCGTGCGCGAGAAGAAGCACTACGTCGACGGGCTGGCCGGCGCGACCATCACCAGCAACGGTGTCACCAAGTTCGTCGAGCGCGACCTGCGGTCGTTCGAGGCCTACCTGAGCAAGAACTAGAGGGACGCAACGATGACTTCGACCGCTACCCCCGGGACCGAGACGGCGCCGCTGTTCGGCGACGCCGAGAAGCGCGTGGTGCTCGACCCGCTCTGGGACAACAACCCGATCGCCACGCAGATGCTCGGCATCTGTTCGGCGCTGGCCGTGACGACTGGACTGCAGGTCTCGATCGTGATGGGGATCTCGGTGATCTGCGTGATGGCGATGGCCAACGTCGTGATCTCGCTGCTGCGCAACCTGATCCCCAGCAAGATCCGCATCATCGTCCAGCTCGTCGTTGTGTCCGGCGCGGTGATCATCGTCGACCAGGTGCTGCGCGCCTACGCGTTCGACCTCGCCAAGCAGCTCGGCGTGTTCATCTCGCTGATCATCACGAACTGCATCGTGATGGGGCGCCTGGAGGCGTTCGCGATGGGCAACGGCCCGTGGCGCAGCCTGCTCGACGGCGTCTCCAACGGCCTCGGCTACGCGTGGATCATCTGCGTCGTCGGCGCGGTCCGCGAGGTCCTCGGCGCCGGCAAGCTGATGGGCGTGCAGGTGATCCCGGACAGCCTCTACGAGGCCGGCTACGTCAACAACGGCCTGATGGTGTTGGCACCCGGCGCCTTCCTCCTGCTCGGGGTGATCGTCTGGGTGCAGCGGGCCATCATGGGCAAGGTGGAGGAGTAAACCATGATCCTCGAGACTCTCACTTCGCTCGACCTCTCGGCGCTCGCGGCGCCGCAGGAGGGCGTCACGGCGGACCAGCCGACCTTCCTCGGCATCCTGCTGCGTTCGATCTTCGTCGAGAACATCCTGCTGGCGTTCTTCCTGGGCATGTGCAGCTACCTCGCGGTCTCGAGCCGCGTCGACAGCTCGCTCGGCCTCGGCGTCGCGGTGATCTTCGTGCTCGGGCTCACGGTCCCGCTCAACTGGTGCATCCAGACGTTCATCCTGGCGCCGGGCGCGCTGGCGTGGGCGGGCTTCCCGGAGTCGGACCTGAGCTACCTGCAGTTCCTGACCTTCATCGCGACGATCGCCGCGGCCGTGCAGCTGGTCGAGATGGCCGTCGACAAGATGAGCCCCAAGCTCTACGCGGCGCTGGGCATCTTCCTGCCGCTCATCGCGGTCAACTGCGCGATCCTCGGCAGCTCGATGTTCATGGTCGAGCGCAACTACACCTTCGCGCAGTCGGTGGTCTACGGGCTCGGCTCAGGCACCGGCTGGCTGCTCGCGATCCTCAGCATGGCGGCCATCCGCTGGAAGCTGCGCACCGCGCACATCCCGGGCCCGCTCAAGGGCCTGGGGATCACGTTCATCACCACGGGCCTGATCGCGATGGCCTTCATGACCTTCAGCGGCATCTAGACTCCCGCAGCGACTGGACCATAGGTAACGAACGATGTTCATGACCATCCTGATGGGCGTGCTCGCCCTCACCGCAGTGATCGTGCTGCTGGTGCTCGTCCTGATGTTCGCGGAGAGCAAGCTGGTGCCGAAGGGCAACGTCAAGCTGCTCATCAACGGCGACGACGCCAAGTCCCCCGAGGTCCCGATCGGCAGCAACCTGCTGACCGCGCTGAGCGACTCCGGCCTGTTCCTGCCGTCGGCGTGCGGCGGCGGCGGCTCGTGCGCGATGTGCAAGTGCAAGGTCTTCGAGGGCGGCGGCGACATCCTCCCGACCGAGAAGACGCACATCAACCGCGCCGAGGAGAAGGAGGGCGTGCGCCTCGCCTGCCAGGTCAAGGTGCGCGGCCCGATGAAGGTGCAGGTGCCGGACGAGGTCTTCGGCATCAAGAAGTGGGAGTGCACGGTCCGCTCCAACGACAACGTCGCGACGTTCATCAAGGAGTTCGTCGTCGAGCTGCCCA
>CAZTQF010000478.1:0-3156 GCA_964615255.1 uncultured candidatus Brocadiaceae bacterium
TCGCCGTCGCGAAGATCCGCAAGGACGCGCCGCTCGAGAAGGTCTGCCTGCTCGGCTGCGGAGTGACGACCGGCATCGGCGCCGTCCGGAACACCGCCAAGGTCCAGCCGGGCGACACCGTCGCGATCTTCGGGCTCGGCGGCATCGGGCTCGCCTGCGTGCAGGGCGCCGTGATGGCGGGCGCGGGCCGGATCCTCGGCGTCGACGTCAACCCGGCCAAGTTCGAGCTCGCGCGCCAGCTCGGCGCGACGGACTGCGTCAACCCCGCAGACACGCCGGACACGCCGATCCAGGAGGTGCTCGTCGAGATGACCGGCGGCGGCGTCGACTACAGCTTCGAGTGCATCGGCAACGTCGACGTGATGCGTTCGGCCCTGGAGTGCTGCCACAAGGGCTGGGGCGAGTCGGTGATCATCGGGGTCGCCGGCGCCGGCCAAGAGATCTCGACGCGACCGTTCCAGCTGGTCACGGGCCGGGTGTGGCGCGGCACCGCGTTCGGCGGCGTCAAGGGGCGCAGCGAGCTGCCGGGCATGGTCGACCAGTCGATGACCGGCGAGATCCCGCTGGACCCCTTCATCTCCTACAACCTCAAGCTCGACCAGATCAACGAGGCCTTCGAGCTGATGCACGACGGCAAGGCGATCCGCTCGGTCGTGCACTTCTGATGCCGGCCTGCCCCCTCGAAGCGGCCGAGCGCCGCGCCGCGTTCGGCGGCACGCAGCTCGTCTACGCGCACCCGAGCGAAGCGCTGGGCTGCTCGATGCGGTTCGGGGCCTTCCTGCCGCCGGGCGTCGAGCCCGGCACGCCGTGCGACGCGCCCGTGCTCTACTACCTGTCGGGCCTGACCTGCACGGAGCAGAACGTCATCCAGAAGTCCTTTGCGCAGCGCTTCTGCGCGGAGCACGGGCTGATCCTGATCTGCCCCGACACGTCGCCGCGCGGCGACGACGTCGCGGACGACGAGGCGTGGGACCTCGGGCAGGGCGCGGGCTTCTACCTGACCGCCACGCAGGCCCCCTGGGCGCAGCACTACCGGATGGACGCCTACGTGACCGGCGAGCTGGTCGCGCTGGTCCGCACCTTCACCCGCAGCGACGCGCGCGGGATCACCGGACACTCCATGGGCGGCATGGGCGCGATCCGGCTCGCGCTCAGCAACCCGGGCCTCTACCGAAGCGTCTCCGCGCTTGCGCCGATCCTGCAGCCGCTCGACGTGCCGTGGGGACACAAGGCGTTCACCGCGTACTTGGGCGAGGACCGCGCGACCTGGGCAGCCTACGACCCCGCGTCGCTCGTCGCGGACGCCGCCGAGCGACTGCCCTTGCTGATCGACCAAGGCGCCGCAGACGCGTTCTACGAGACGCAGCTGGTCGCCGACCGTTTCCTCGCGGAGTGCGAGCGCGCCGGGCACCCGGTGACGTATCGCCTGCGCGAGGGCTACGACCACAGCTACTACTTCGTGGCGTCGTTCATCGGCGACCACGTCGCGCACCACGCGGCCGCCCTCTGCGCGGAGCCCTAGCGCGCCGCCCCGGCGCCGCGAGCGCGGTCAGCGGCGGACGCCGCGTCGCTGCATGAACCACAGGCCGTCCTCGGCCCAGCGCTGGTTCGCCGGGTCCTTGAGCAGCTCCGTGTCGCGCGCGACCACCTGCGGCAGCATGTGCTGCCACATCCGCCGGACCGCCGGCGACTTCATGAACACGTAGTAGGCGTTGGTGGCGTGGCTGGCGAAGAGGTGGAAGAACTCCTTCTCGATGACGTCGAAGTTCGCCTCGAAGTAGTCGTCGAGCTCGATGTGCTCGCCGAAGAACTCCTTGCCCGCCGGGCTCTCGTCGCGCACGTCGACGGCGTCCGCGGCTGCCGCGGGGGTCGACGCCGAGACCTCGCCGCCCTCGACGCGCTCGCCCGTGACCTCTTGGTAGAACTCGAAGTCGAAGTGCTTGCCGAGCGGCCCCTCGGACTGGGCCAGCAGGAACTCGCGCGTGTCCGGCGACATGCCCTCGTGGTTGGGCTCGACGAACAGCATGTAGCCGTCGGGGCGCATGAAGCGCGCGACCATGTGGTCCATCGCGGCGGCGAAGCCCGGGAAGTGGTGCAGGCTCCCGTGCGAGGTCAGCAGGTCGACCGGCTGCTCGCAAGGCCACTTCATCACGTCGCCCGCCCAGAACTCGCACAGGTGGTCGACGCCCTGCTCGCGCGCCAGGCGCTTGGCGGTCTCGATCTTCTTCTCCGACAGGTCGATGCCGACCGAGCGGATCCCCCGCTTCGCCATCGCGTGGCAGAACCAGCCGTTCCCGCAGCCGATGTCGAGCTGGGACGAGATCTCCTGGCGGTGCCCGTCGAGCAGCCGCAGGACCGTGTCGACGCGCGGCTGGATGATCTGCTCGGCGAGGTGCGGCACGAACCGCCAGTCGTGCGGCCGCCGGTAGAGCTGGTCGATCTGCTCTTCTTGGAGGTCCCAGAAGCGGCCCTCCTTCTCCAGCAGCTGCTCGGGGTCCGGCGGGTTGTCCGCGTCCCCGTGCGAGTGTCCGTGGTGGCTCACGACGTCGGCGCCGCGACCGCGCGGCGGCGCGAGCCTAGCCGGCGCGGCACGGCAATCAACCTGCACCCACCGGCGCTCACGCGAAGAAGTCGTTGCCCTTGTCGTCGACGACCAGAAAGGCCGGGAAATCCTCGACCTCGATCTTCCAGACCGCCTCCATGCCCGCGTCCTCGTAGTCGAGCACCTCGACCTTCTTGATCGAGTCCTGCGCGAGGATCGCGGCCGGCCCGCCGATCGAGCCCAGGTAGAAGCCGCCGTGCTGCTTGCAGGCGTCGGTGACGGCGCGGCTGCGGTTGCCCTTGGCGAGCATCACGAAGCTGCCGCCGTGCCGCTGGAACAGGTCGACGTAGGCGTCCATGCGCCCGGCCGTGGTCGGTCCGAACGAGCCCGACGCCATGCCGTCGGGACGCTTGGCGGGGCCGGCGTAGTAGACGACGTGGTCCTTCAGGTACTCCGGCATGCCCTCGCCGCGGTCCAACCGCTCCTTGATCCGGGCGTGCGCGATGTCGCGCGCCACCACCATCGGTCCGTTGAGCACGAAGCGGGTCTTGATCGGGTGCTTGCCCAGCTCGGCCCGGATCTCCGCCATCGGGCGGTTGAGGTCGCTCGCGACG
>CAZTQF010000479.1:0-3154 GCA_964615255.1 uncultured candidatus Brocadiaceae bacterium
GTGTAGATCTCGAGGTCCCAGGTGCCGGCGTCGAGGTTGACGTCGAAGCAGTCGACCACGAGCGGGGCGTTGCCCGGACGCAGGTCGAACATGTTGCCCGCCTGGCCGTTGTTGTGCGCGAAGGTCGTGGTGAGCGCGCTGCCGCTGCACTGAACGAAGAAGACGTCCACCGTGCGGTTGGCGAAGTCGAGCACGGCGAGCGTGTTCGACGCGGCGTCGTAGCTGAAGTCGTAGGCGGCGTTGCCGTCGGCCGCCGTGAAGCCGCCGAGGTTGATGGCGAGCGGGGTGCCGTCCGCGGCGTTGCACTTGACGACGTTGGCGAACGCCTGGCCGCTGGCCGTCGACGAGCGGTCGTTCCAGAAGACCAAGCCGCCTTCGACGCCTGCGTAGGCGACGTTTTGGATCGCGATGAAGTTGCCGTTCGTGCCGTTGTCCTGGATGAAGCGGCTGTTCGTCAGCGAGTTGCCGCCGGTCCGGGTGTGGGCGACGACGTCGTTGCCGCGGCGCAGGTAGATGTCGCCGGTCGCGTCGTCGAAGTCCATGTCACGCCAGAACGTGCCCGACGTCGGCGCCGAGATGATCATGCCGTCGGCCGTGGTGTAGATGTCCGCGCCGGTCGCGTTGTCCTGCAGGGCGCGGCGGCCCGAGCCGAACGTGGTCCAGCCGGTGCCCGCGTCGACGCCGCCGAAGCCGGGGTCGAAGCCGACGCCGCTGCCGCCGCGAGCGTTCTTTTGCCAGAGCACAGCACCCGCCAGGTCGAAGCCCTGGATGCCCTCAGGCGCCGCGCCGCCGTTGTCCCACGCGGCGGCGAGGCCCGCAGCGCTGACGTCGAGGCCCGAGTATCCGCGCAGGTTGGCCGTGGCCAGCACGCCGAAGGCCGCCGACGGGGCGCCGCCGCTGAGCGCGCCCGGGATGTGCGTGATGCCCGTGTTCGCAGTGCCGCCCGACTGGTTGAAGCCAGCGACGTAGAGGTCCGTGCCGTTCCACGCGACTGCGGAGGGGTTGTTGCCGATGTACTCGGCGTTGAGCGGGTCGGACGTCGAGGTCAGGTCGACACCGCCCATGTGGACGAGGTTGACCTGCGCAGCGAGGCCCGCGGCCATGGCCAGCATGGCGACGGTGAGGTGACGAGACGTTGTCATGGGGGGGTATTCGAGTTCTTCGAAGGAGCAGGGGTTATTGAGAGATCGCAGGCTTGGTCCCTACCGAGGGACTACGCCTAGGGAATCCATCTCAAAGAGTACGACATGAAACGAGATACGGTCCTGTCGAACAACACAGAAATCTGGGGCCCTTATTGCGCCTGAAGGTATATAGACGGCCTCGGTCAAGTAAATACGCCTTACCTAATCGAGCTCGACCGCCGACCGGATCGCCGTCGCTCGCTCAGGAGCGAAGCTTTGCCAGCTGCTCCGCGAGCACGGCCGAGCACGCCCGCGCACCCGCCGCGCTCAGGTGCGCCCCGTCGAAGAAGTGGTCGATCGCGAAGAGCGCCGGGAACTTCACCGGCTGGTCCAGGTCGATGACGCGCACCTGCTCCGCCAGCTCTGCCACCTGGTCACGGCCGTGGAAGGCCCGGGTCAGCGTCGGCATCACGACGTAGATCAGCTCGAACCCGGCTTCCTCCAGCTCGCGGGCGCGGTCGACCAAGTAGGCGACCGGCAGGCCGCCCGCGTCCTTGTCCAGCATCAGCTTCTCGCGTTTCTGGTCGAGCGCATGCTGGCGCTTGGCTTCGGGGCGCCAGATATCGTGCGCCCGCATCATGTGCGGGAAGCCGGGAGCGACCTCGGCGACGTCGCGCCAGCCCCGCAGGGCCAGCATGGCCTCGTCGGCAAACGTGCTCGGGTCGAAGGGGCGCGCGAGGTCGCGCAGGATCCGGGGGCCGGCGCCGATCTGGAGCGCGTTGACCGCGGTCTGGCTGGCGATCGCGTAGACGTTCTCGAGCCGCGGCGGCGCCCCGATGGTGGTCGACAGCGCCTGCGCCATGCGCGCCGCGAAGAGCGACGGGGCGTGGGTCGCGATGCGCCGCGGCGACATGTAGTTCTTGTCGACGCCGCTCTGCGAGTGCGAGTGCAGCTCCATCAACAGCCGGTAGCGGCCGCGCGGCAGCCGCTCGCGCAGCTCATCGGCGATGTAGTGGAACTCGAACGGCCGGTAGCCCGACAGGGCGAGGTTGACGGACCGGCTCTCGAGGCCCGTCTCCGCGAGCCTCGCGTCCAACACCTCCGGGACGAGCCCGAACTCCGCCCGGCTGCTGCCGACGATCATCGTGTCGAACTCGCCCGCCACGGCCTCGGCGAACCGGATCTTGCGGTCTCCGTAGGAGTCGCCCGGTCGCGCGTCGACGCAGTGGAGCAGCCACGCTGTGCCGAGCAGGCTCGACAGGAACAACGTCACGTGCACAACGGATCTCAGCATGGTCGCGGCTCAGAACTGGAAGTAGATGAAGGGGCGCGCCTCGAGCGGCATGCACGCCAGCGCGATCGAGGACAGCGAGCCGAACAGCAGGGTCACCGCAGCGGCGGGCATCACGCGGCGCAGGAAGAGGTGCGCGCGCACGTTGGCGAGCAGGTGGAGCGCCAGGAGCGCGCTTACGATGCACAGGATGCTGTAGCCGGCCTGCATGCCCGCGACCGGCGCCCAGAGCGGCACGGTCTGCGTCCCCGGCGAGGTCCAGAGCAGCCACGCCTTGGTCATCACCCACGCGTCCTCGAAGCTCGTCGCGCGGAAGTAGATCCACGCGAGCAGCACCGTGTAGATGGTCAGCAGTCGCGAGACGAACGGCAGCTTGCCCGGGCCGACCAACCGCAGCCACTCCTTGTGGACCACCAGCGCGCACCCGTGGATCGCGCCCCAGACGACGAAGTTGTAGCCGGCGCCGTGCCACAGGCCGCCCAGCAGCATCGTCAGGATCAGGTTGCGGTGCGTGAACCAGCGCGAGCCGCGGTTGCCGCCCAGCGAGATGTAGAGGTAGTCGCGCAGCCAGCCCGACAGGCTGATGTGCCAGCGCCGCCAGAAGTCGGTGATGCTGGTCGCCAGGTAGGGGAAGTTGAAGTTGAGCGTCAGCTCGTAGCCGAGCAGCCGCGCCGTGCCGATGGCCATGTCCGAGTAGCCGCTGAAGTCGCAGTAGATCTGGACGGCGTAACAGACGACC
>CAZTQF010000480.1:0-1137 GCA_964615255.1 uncultured candidatus Brocadiaceae bacterium
AGGCCGCGCCGAGCTACAGCCGCGAGGTCCGGCCGATCCTGTCGGAGCACTGCTTTCAGTGCCACGGGCCGGACGACGCCGCGCGCGAGGCGGACCTGCGGCTGGACGCGCCGGGCCACGGACGCGGGCAGGAGCTGCTGGAGCGGATCGCGTCGTCGGATCGCGACGAGGTCATGCCGCCGCCGCACACCGGCAAGTCGCTGAGCCGCGAGCAGGCCGCGACGCTGCGCGCGTGGGTCGCAGCGGGAGCGCCCTACGAGACGCACTGGGCCTTTGTCAGGCCTTCGCGCCCGGCGCTGCCCGGCGCGACAGAGGACGCCGCGCACCCGGTCGATCGCTTCGTGCGCGCAAAGCTCGCGGCCGAGGGCCTGACGCCCGCCCCCGAGGCCGACCGCGTCACCCTCGCGCGGCGGCTCTACCTCGACCTGACCGGGCTGCCGCCGACGCCTGCCGAGGCCGACGCGTTCCAGGCCGATGATCGACCAGACGCCTACGAGCGCCTGGTCGATCAGCTGCTCGCGTCCGAAGCCTACGCCGAGCGCCAGGCGCGGCGCTGGCTCGACCTGGCGCGCTACGCCGACAGCAACGGCTACGAGAAGGACCGGGCGCGCAGCATCTGGCCGTACCGCGACTGGGTGATCCGGGCGTTCGAGGCGCACATGCCCTACGACGCCTTCGTCATCAAGCAGCTCGCCGGCGACATGCTGCCCGACGCGACGGCCGCAGACCGCATCGCGACCGGCTTCCACCGCAACACGATGCTCAACGAGGAGGGCGGCATCGACCCGCTCGAGTTCCGCTTCCACGCGCTGACCGACCGCGTGGCGACGACGGGCTCGGTCTTCCTCGGCATGACGCTCGGCTGCGCGCAGTGCCACACCCACAAGTACGACCCGATCACGCACCGCGAGTACTACGGGCTGATGGCCTACTTCGACGACGCCGACGAGCCGGACTTCGTGGTCCCGGACCCCGGCGCCGAAGCGCGCCTGGCGCGCAACCGCGAGCAGCTCGCGCAGCAGCTCGACGAGCTTTGGCAGCAGTGGCCCGGGAGCGCTGCGCCGCGCGAAGAGCGCTTCGCGGCGTGGCTCGCCGCGCGCCGCGGGGCTGCGCAGGCATGGACGCCGCTGCGCGTCG
>CAZTQF010000480.1:1147-3151 GCA_964615255.1 uncultured candidatus Brocadiaceae bacterium
CCCGGGGCTGGTCGTCGCGTCGGGCGACACGACCAAGCACGACGTCTACACGCTGGAGCTGCTGCCGTCCGCAGCGCCGGTCACCGCGCTCCGGATCGAGGTGCTGCCCGACGACGCGCTGCCCGCCGGCGGGCCGGGGCTGACCTACTACGAGGGCCGCAAGGGCGACTTCTTCCTCTCCGAGCTCGCGCTGCGCGTCGGCAGCGGGGACGGCCGTCGGCGGGTCGCGATCGCGCGCACCAGCCAGAGCTTCGCGAAGAACCAGTACGGCCGCCACGCGGCCGACGCCGCGGCCGCCGTCGACGGCGACCTGCAGACCGGCTGGTCGACGCACACGCGCAACGGCGAGCGGCACGTCGCGGTCTTCGTGCCGAAAGCGCCGATCCCAGCGGGCGCGCCGCTGTCGCTCGAGCTGCACTTCGGCCGACACTTCGCGAGCTCGCTCGGGCGATTCCGCGTCTCGGTGACCGACGCCGAGGGCGGCGCCGAGGCGCTGGCGCTGCCGTTCGACGACGACGGCGCGGTCGAAGCGCTGCTGCTCCGCGCGGACGACGCGCTCGACGATGACGACCGGCGCCGCCTGCGGGAGGCGTTCCTGTTTGAGGCCGCAGAGGTCGCGGAGCGGGCCGGCAAGCTGCGCGGGCTGCGGCGGCGGGGCGAGCACGCGACCACCATGGTGATGCAGGAGCGTCCCGCAGGCGCCGGGCGCGTGACCCGTCGCCACCACCGCGGCGAGTACCTGCAGCCGAGAGAGGAGGTCGCGCCGACGCTGCCCGCTGCGCTCGGCGCCACGCGGCGACCCGCAGACAGGCTGGCCCTGGCGCGCTGGCTGGTCTCCGCGGACAACCCGCTGGCCGGCCGCGTGGTCGTCAACCGCGAGTGGGCCGCGCTGTTCGGCCGCGGCCTCGTGGAGACGCCGGGCGACTTCGGCGCGCAAGGCGCAGCGCCCAGCCACCCGGAGCTGCTCGACTGGCTCGCGGTCGAGTTCGTCGAGGGCGGGTGGAGCCTGCAGCGGCTGCAGCGGCTGCTCGTCACGAGCGCGACGTATCGACAGAGCGCGCGCGCAGACGAGCGAGACCTGGCGGTGGACCCGGACAACCGCTGGCTCGGCCGCGCGCCGGTGCTGCGCCTCGACGCCGAGGTGCTGCGCGACGCGGCGCTGCTGGCGGTCGGCAAGCTGTCGCGGAGGCGGTTCGGCCGCCCGGTGCGTCCACCGCAGCCCGCAGGCGTCACCGAGATCTCGTTCGGCAGGCCGGGCTGGCGCGCAGACCAGGGCGAGGCGCGGTTCCGGCGCAGCCTCTACACGTTCCAGAAGCGCACCGCGCCGTTCGCGTTCTACGCGACGTTCGACGCGCCGAGCGGCGAGGCGTGCGTCGTGCAGCGGCAGGTCTCCGAGACGCCGCTGCAGACGCTGTCGCTGCTCAACGACCCGATGATGGTCGAGCTCTACGAGGCGTTCGGCCGAGAGCTCGCCGAGGAGGCGCAGCAGGCGCCGCTGCGCGAGGTCGTCACGCGCGCGTTCCGCCGCGTGTGCACGCGGCCGCCGACCGACCGTGAGGTCGAAGCGCTGCGCACCTTCGTCGTCGAACAGCAGCGGCGCAGCGACGCCGAGACCGCGTGGGCCGCGCTCGCCCGCGCGCTGCTGTGCCTGGACGAGGCCGGGAGCAGGAGCTGAGCCGTGCAAGCCCCCCATCGCATCGCCCCGCTGGAGACCAGCCGCCGGCACTTCTTGGCCGACTGCGGCGTCGGGATCGGCAAGATCGCGGCCGCGTCCCTGCTCGCCCGTTCGGCGGCCGCGCGCGACCGCGCGACGGAGCCCAAGGCGCCCCACTTCGCGCCGCGCGCCAAGGCGGTCATCCACCTGTTCATGGGCGGCGCGCCGAGCCAGCTCGACCTGTTCGACCACAAGCCGCTACTCGCCGAGTACGAGGGCAAGCCGCTGCCGCCGTCGGTGATCGGCGACCAGCGCTACGCGTTCATCCAGCAGGACGCCGCGGTGCTCGG
>CAZTQF010000481.1:0-3148 GCA_964615255.1 uncultured candidatus Brocadiaceae bacterium
CGTCGAGCGCGGCGCCCGCGTCGCGCAGCGCGCGCAGCACGACGCGCGGCCCACCGGTCGCCAGGATCGGGATCGCGCCCAGCGGCCGCAGCAGCGGCTTGACGTACCACCGTTCGTAGTAGGTCTCGTCGATCACGAACCGCACCGGCCGGTCGCACACGGCCAGCAGCAGCAGCCCGTCGAGGAAAGAGACGTGGTTGGGCACGAGCAGCACGCCGCCGCTCGCGGGCACCTGGTCCCGGCCCGCCACGCGCGACCGGTAGAGCACGCCCGCGATCAGCATCGCGACGACGCGGAGCAGCGGACCCAAGAGCGTGCGGACGGCCCAGATCGTCACCGCGACCATCATGGCCGCCGCGAGCAGCAGGATGGTTGCGCTGTCGCACCCCGCCTCGGCGAGCGCGAGGCACCCGAGGTTGCCGAGCATCATGCCGGCGAACGACAGCATGTTGACCAGCGCGATGATCGCGCCGCGGCGCGCTGCCGGCGCGCGAGACTGGACCAGCGCGTTCAGCGGCACGACCGCGAAGCCGCTGGCGACGCCGAGCAGCGCCATCAGCCCGAAGGTCCCGGCGCGGCCGGGCACCAGCAGCCCCATCGCGGCCGTGCCGATCGACAGGCCGAGCGCCCCGAGCGGGATCAGCCCCACCTCGAGGCGACCGCGCGACAGCCGGCCCACCAGCAGCGAGCCGATGCCCACGCCGATCGCGAACAGCGCGTAGGGCACCGCGGCGAGGTCGTCCGGGAAACCCAGCACCTGCTTGCCGTAGACGAGCACGTCCTGGCCGAGCAGGCTGGCGATGCTCCAGAAGGCCACGGTCCCGAGCGACGCGAGCCACAGCGCGCGGTCGGCGCGCACCGCCCGCCACGCGCCGCGGAGCGCGACGCCGGCGGGCTCGGGCGCGCCGCTGGCGGGCAGGCGCGGCAGCCGCAGCGCCGACGCGAAGCCGACGGCCGCGAGCGCGGTCAGCACGAGGCCGGCGACCCACACCTGCCCGTGCACGTTCTCCAGCAAGAGGCCGCCCGCGACCGTCCCGAGGATGATGGCCAAGAAGCTCGCCGCCTCGAGCTTGCCGTTGGCCTCGGCGAGGTGCTCGTGCGGCAGCGCCTCCGGCAGGATGCCGTACTTGCCGGGCGCGAACAGCGCGCTCTGCAGCCCCATGCCGGCGAGCACCGCGAGCGGCAGCCACCCCTCGGGCTGCGCCCAGAGGGCGAAGGTGCCGAGCGCCATGAGCCCCAGCTCTGCGAACTTCGTCCAGACGACGAGGCTGCGCTTGGAGACCCGGTCACCGGCGATCATGGCGGGCAGCGAGCCGAGCATGAGCGGCGCGGTGAGCGCGACCATCGCCAGCGTCGTCACACCCTGCTTGGCGACCTCGCCCTGCCCCTCCACGGCGGCGAGGCCGAGGAGCACGACGATCATCTTGAACGCGTTGTCGTTGAACGCGCCGAAGAACTGCGCGGTGAGCAGCGCGGAGAGCGGGAAGGCGTCGCGTGAGGTCGTAGGCATGGGGCTGGGCTCCTCTGTCAAGGCACTGGCAACTATCGCCCACGAAGATGGATCATATGAGCTACTTGCAGAGGACTCTCTGATAAGCTACGCGAAACGAACAAGGGAGCTTCGAACGCCATGATCGACCTGCACCGCCTCGCCGGGTTCCACCTCGTCGCGACCAGCGGCGGCTACGCGAAGGCCGCGCGCGCCGCGGCCTACCCCATCACCCAACCCGCGCTGCACCAGCAGGTCAAGAAGCTCGAGGCCGAGGTCGGCGTCGAGCTGCTGATGCGCGTGGGCAAGGACACCATGCAGCCGACGCCGGCCGGCCAGCGCCTGCTCGACTTCGTCACGCCGTTCTTCCGTGACCTGCCGCGGGTCGTCGAGGGCGTCCGCACCGGCGACTACGACGGCGCGCTGACCATCCACGCGGAGTCGCTGCTGATCCGGCAGCTGCTGCCGGGCTGGCTGCTGGCGCTGCGCAAGCGGCGCCCCAAGGCGCAGCTGACGCTGCAAGAGCTGCTGCAGGTGGACGTCGACGTGCTGCGACGCGGCGCGGCGGACGTCATGCTCGCGCACCTGACGGAGATCCCGGACGACATCGCCGCGCAGCAGGTCGCGACCGGCTACGCGTGCCTCGTCGTGCCCAAGGCCAACGCGCCGCGGCGCGGCAAGCCCAAGCTCGAGGACCTCGTCGACCTGCCGTTCCTCACCTACCAGCTCGGCACCCGCCACCACGCGCTGCAGGTCCAGGCGTTGGCCCTCCACGGCGTGGCGCCGAGCACCACGATCGCGCTCGACACGGCGGACGCGATCCTCGGCTACGTCGAGTCCGGCCTCGGCTGGTCGCTGGTGCCGAGCCTGGACCCCGAGGGCCCGCGCGGGCGACGGCTCGCCGCGTATCCGTGGGGCAAGCCGCGCGTCACCTTCCCCGTCTACATGGCGTGGCGGAAGGACGCGCCCGAGCACCCGCTGCTCGACGAGATGATCAGCTGCGCGCCGTCGCCGTAGGGCGCGCAGCCTGCGTCAACGCAGCCGCAGCGAGGGCAGCGCCGCCACGGGCGCCTGCACCAGCACGGGCGCAGCGGCCGGCTCGAGCCAGCGCAGCACGGTCAGCACGGCGTCCCTGGACATGGCCGTGCAGCCGCTGGTCGGCGCTCCCGGACCGCCCCAGACGTGCAGGAAGATCGCGCTGCCTGCGCCCGGGACGCGACGCTCGTTGTGCTCGATGACCGCGCCCACCTCGTAGACGTGGTCGTCGCGGCGCATGCGCTCGAAGCTGCCCCACCTGGCGCCGGGTTGGTTCGCTTCGCCCTCCGGGATCCGCCGCCAGCGGTTGTAGTCCGCGGAGCCCGCGTCATCGATGAAGTAGTCCCGCGCGCCGGCCCTGCGATAGGGCCAGGACATGCCTTGAGGTGCTGCGGCCCCGTAGCCGAAGGCCGTCCCGATCGAGAAGACGCCGGCGGGCGACCGGCCGTCCCCCTCGCGCTTGTCGGGGCCAGCGGCGGACCCGGCGTCGTGGAGCCCGAGCCCCCAGCCGAGCCCGGCGCGCCCCAGCGTGACGGGCACGGCGGCGCCGACGGCGCGCCAGGTGCCCTCGTCTTCCAAGCGCCATCGCTGCAGCGTTGCGTCGGTCGCGTCCCAGCGCGCGCT
>CAZTQF010000482.1:0-3147 GCA_964615255.1 uncultured candidatus Brocadiaceae bacterium
CACTTCCTCGAGTGCTGCTGGGAGGCCCTCGAAGACGCCGGCCACGTCCCGAGCCGCTTTGACGGCGCGATCGGCGTCTACGCCGGCTGCGGCCCGGGCAGCTACTTCTACCGAAACGTGCTGCGCAACCGCGAGCTGCTCGACTCGGTGGGCTACTTCCTGCTGCGCCACACCGGCAACGACAAGGACTTCCTGCCAACGCGCGTCTCCTACTCGCTCGACCTCAAGGGACCTTCGATCGGCGTCCAGACCGCGTGTTCGACGTCGCTCGTCGCCGTGCACATGGCGGCGCAGGCGCTCTTGTCCGGCGAGTGCGACCTCGCGTTGGCCGGCGGCGTCACGATCGAGGTCCCCCACCACCGCGGCTACCTGTTCCGCGAGAACGAGATCCTCTCGCCCGACGGCCACTGCCGGCCGTTCGACCGCGAAGCCGCCGGCACCGTGTTCGGCAGCGGCGCAGGCGTCGTCGCGCTGCGCCGGCTACAGGACGCCCTCGACGCCGGCGACGACGTCTACGCCGTCATCCGCGGCACCGCCGTCAACAACGACGGCGCCGGCAAGGTCGGCTACCTCGCGCCGAGCGTCGACGGTCAGGCGGCCGCGGTCATCGAGGCCATCGAGGTCGCAGACGTATCCGCCGACTCGATCGGCCTCGTGGAGGCCCACGGCACCGGCACCGCGCTCGGTGACCCCATCGAGATCGCGGCGATGACCGTCGCCCACCGGCAGAGCACCGACGCAGTCGGCTACTGCGGCGTCGGCTCGGTCAAGTCGAACATCGGGCACCTCGACACCGCTGCCGGCGTGATCTCCCTGATCAAGGCGGCCCTCGCGCTGCGCCACAAGCAGCTGCCCCCGAGCCTCAACTGGACCGAGGTCAGCCCGACGGCCGGGTTCACCGGCAGCCCATTCTACGTAAACGCCAGCCTGCGCGAGTGGGAGCGCGGCGCGCAGCCGCGGCGGGCAGCCGTCAACTCGCTGGGCGTCGGCGGCACCAACGCACACGCGATCCTGGAGGAGGCGCCCGCGGCAACGCCGGCGCAAGCGGTGGGCGGTGAACCGCAGGTCCTCCGACTGTCGGCGCGTTCGGACAGCGCGCTCGACGCCGGCGCGAAGCGCCTCGCGGACTGGCTCGAAGAGCACCCCGACGCCAACCTCGCCGAGGTCGCGTGGACGCTGAGCCAAGGCAGGGCGGAATTCTCGCGAAGGCGAGTCGTCACCGCGCGCACGACCGAAGAAGCGACCTCGCTGCTACGCGGCGAGCAGAAGCGCCGCGTCGTCGACGGCGTGACCGCGAGCGACCGCACCGTCGCCTTTTTGTTCCCGGGCGGCGGCGTCGGCTATGCGGCGATGGGCGCCGGACTCTCGGCGCACCACGAGGTCTACCGCGAGACCATCGAACAGGGGCTCCGGCTCGCGCGCGACGAGCACGGCATCGACCTCGGCCCCTTCCTGACCGCAGGACAGGCCAGCGGGCTCGACGCCAGCCGACCTGCGCTGCAGCTGCCCGCGCTGTTCCTGGTCGAGGTCGCGCTGGCGCGGCTCTGGCAGGCTGAGGGCTTGCAGCCGGTCGCGCTGCTGGGCCACAGCCTCGGCGAAGTCAGCGCGGCGTGCGTCGCTGGGGTCATGGAGTTTGAGCAGGCGCTCGGCCTGACGGTGCTCCGCGGCCGCCTCTTCGAGACCGTGCAGCGCGGTGCCATGCTGTCGGTCGCCGCCGGCGCGGGTTCGATCGAGGACCGACTGCGAGGCAGCCTCGGTGTGGCGGCGGACAACGCGCCCGACACCTGCACCGTCGCGGGCGCCGTCGACGACGTGGAGTGGCTCGCTGGGGAGTTGGAGGCCGCCGGACTCGACGCGCAGCGGGTCCCGGTCGACGTCGCAGCCCACAGCTCGCTGCTCGAAGAGATCCTGCCGAGCTACCGCGACTACTTGGCTGGCATGACGCTGCGCGATCCGCAGCTGCCGATCCTCTCCAACCGCACCGGCCTCGCGATGACCGCCGCGCAGGCGACGTCTCCCGATTACTGGGTCGAGCAGCTCCGCCACACCGTGCGCTTCCGAGAGTGCATGGACCAGCTGCTGCAGGACCACCCGAGCGCGGTCCTGTTGGAGGTCGGCCCGGGCGCGACGCTCACCAGCCTCGCCCGCCAGCAGACTTCCTACTCGGGCGCGCACCGCACGCTGACGACGCTGCGACACCGCGACGACGACGTCGACGACCACGTCCACCACCTCACGATGCTCGGCGGCGCGTGGGCGTGCGGCTTCGACGGCGTGGCGCCGACGCCGACCGCGCAGCGACGGCTGCACCTGCCGACCTATGCGTTCGATCGCCGCGACTGCTGGGTCGAGCCGGTCGAACAGGGCCTGCTGCAGGCAGCGCAACGAGAAGAGGTCGAGCGCCTCGTCGAGCTCGAGGACTTCTTCCTGGAGCCGACTTGGCAACCCTCTCCGCTGCCCTCTGCCCGCGACCGCGGCGTCCACCGCTGGCTGGTCTTCGTCGACGAGCTCGGCGTGGGCGACGCCCTGGTGGAGCTGCTGCGCACCGACGGTCACGAGGTCGTGCGCGTCCGCAACGGCGACCAGAACGGCAGGGTCTGCGCGGACGAGTTCTGGGTCGACTCCGACCGCGGCGCGGAGGGCTTCGACGAGGCGCTCGACGCGCTCGCCGAGGAGCACCGGCTGCCGAGCCGCGTCCTGAACCTGTGGCCGCTGACCGGCGCGGAGTCGGCGCGGACCGCACTCAACCGCTTCGCGCACAACCTCGAGCGCAGCTTCTACAGCATGTTCTTCCTGATGCGCGGCCTCGCCGAGCGCGACGGGCTGGAGAACCTGCACGTCGTCGCGGTGACCAACAACGCGCGCCAGGTCTTCGACGAGGCCCTGACAGCGCCCGAGAAGGCGACGCTCGACGGCCCCGCGATGGTGGCGCCGCACGAAGCCAGCACGCTGACGGTCAGCACGATCGACGTCGACTTCGACGGCGGGCGCGCGCGAAGCGGCGCCGGAGTCTCCGCCGAGCACCTCGTCGCGCACCTGCTCGGAGAGGCGCAGGCATCCCCGCGCACCGCCACGCTCGCGCTCCGAGGCGGCGTCCGCTACGAGCAGGCGTGGACGCGGAACCACCGCGGCGCGCTCCGGAGGAGC
>CAZTQF010000483.1:0-3147 GCA_964615255.1 uncultured candidatus Brocadiaceae bacterium
GCAGCCCGCCGAACGCCGCGGCCAGGACCACGGCCGCCACCGCCGGCCCGAGGGCTCGCGCAGCCAGCGAGCGTTTTGCCGCGAGTTCCTCGAGCCCGTGTTCGGCAAGCCCGACCGGCACGGCAACTACATCCTCCACGTCGGCGAAGCACCGACCGTGGTGTTCTCGTCGCACCACGACACGGTGCACCGCCGAGACGGCATGCAGCGCGTGCGCTGCGAGCTTGGCCTGCTGGCAGCGCTCCACCCCGAGGAGAACGAGTCCAACTGCCTCGGCGCCGACGACGCCGCCGGCATCTGGCTGCAGCTCCGCATGATCGAAGCCGGCGTCGCCGGGACCTACGTCGTGCACGCCGACGAGGAGAGCGGCGGCCGTGGCTCGGCGGCGCTGGTCGGCGACCGGCCCGCATGGCTCGACGAACGCGGCGCCGTGGTCGCGTTCGACCGCCGCGGCGACGACTCGGTGATCACGCACCAGAAGCACGGTCGCTGCTGCAGCGACGCGTTCGCGGACCGACTGATCACGCTGCTCGGCGACGAGCCGGCGCCGTTCCGCAAGGACGAGTTCGGCTCGTTCACCGACAGCGCCAACTACCCCGACCACCTGGAGCGCACCAACCTCTCGTGCGGCTACGGCTACGAGCACACGCTCCGCGAGGTGCTCGACCTGACGCACCTGACAACGCTAGCCGAGCGGCTGATCCGCGCCGACTGGACCCAGCTGTTTGCGCCGCAGCCCGCCGCCCGCAGCGCCTGACCCCACGCACCCGACCGCACACACACCCGACCACGTACGCACATGACCGACGCACCTTCGCCCCATGACGTCCCCGAGACCGAGGACGCCTTCTTCGACCGCATCGCCGTCCAGATGGCCGAGCTGGAGTTCCGCCGCAACCTGCAGCGCGACAAACCCAGGCTGTTCGAGCCCGGCCAGCAGCACCACCGCCGCCACAACCTCGACATGTTGACCCTCTACTACCAGGTCAATCGCGAGGCCGCCGCGACCGGCCGCACCATCGTCGAGCGCACCAAGGCCCACAGCTATCTGCACGCGATGCTGCTGTGGACGAAGGGGGAGATCCTCTACGTCGGCCTCGCGCCCGACGACACGCCACAGTGGCGGCCCAATCCGGAGGTCGACGACGACCTCGCCAACCCGTTCGACCCGCCTCCGTTCTAGAGACATGACCGACAAGCAGGACACCAACAATCCGCACGCAGATTTCCACCGTCGCCTCCGCGAGATGCCGCCGGACCTCGCGTGCTGCTACCGCTGCGAGTGGCGGCTGTGGGCCGTCGGCGCTGGCCAGGGCGTGCGCTGCACGCACCCGGACAACGCGGGCAAGTCCTTCGGCGAAGGACAACCCGCCATGAAGCTCCCCCTGGTGCCTGGTCTCTGGGAGAAGTGCCAGCACTTCGAGAAGCGCTCGCCGTCCGAACCGACGTCGGAGGAGAAACGGTGACGCCTCCTCGACGACCAAGGTCGAGCGCGCAGGCAGCCGCCCACCGATCGAAGGCTGCGACAGTGCGCAGTACGACCCAGCGGCAACTCTACGCCTCGTTGCCTAGGGTCCACGTTCTTGACCTCGCGCAACCCCTTCAACCCATCGACCCCGATACGTGATCCCCGATCGATCGCTGCTCCTGCTCTTCGTCCTCGCTGGCTGCGCGGAACAACCTCCGAAAGCGGCCGCCTTCGCGCCCTCGCCAACGCAACCGAAGCACAACTACCCCCTGGAGTCCGTGCGTTCGCCGAGCGGCGACCTCGTCGCGTTTAGGCGCGGCACCCCGGACCGCCTGGTCGAGGGCCCCGTGGCCTGGATGCAAGAAGCGACCGAGATCTGGACCTCGAAACTCGACGGCTCGGACCAGCGGCTCCTGGTTCGCGGCGACCAAGGTCACTCCGGCTTGCACAACCTGCAGTTTTCGCCCGACGGCCGCGAGCTCTACTACCTATGCAGCGGCTGGGTCACGAGCCACAGCTTGAACGCGGCCGACGTGCAAACGGGCGACCGCCGTTACGTCTGCGCGGGCACCTTGTTCGAGGTGCTCCGAGACGGAAGGCATGGCGGACACCTCATCGTTGAACAACACCGCTACTACCCCATGGGGGGCTCCTACGACTGGCCGTGGCTGTTCACCCCGGACGGCAAGTGCCTCGGGCCGGTGGTCCAAGGACCGGACGGCAAGATCCACCCAGGCGTGCTCAGCCAGTGCCTGGACAGGCCAGCGCGTTCGCGCGGGGCCGGCGCGGCTCAGGCCGGCCGGACCGGCGGGTAGCAGATCGCGCCCCACTGCATCTCGAGGCCATGCTCGGTCACGGCCGCGAGCAGCTGGCTGCTCAGCAGCTTCAGGATGCGCGCCGCCGGCTCGACCGTGGTGCGGTTGAGGCCGCTGCCGAGCGTGGCACCGCCGTGCACGATCTGGCAGCGCAGAAAGTAGACGGCGATCAGCACCCGGTGCAAAGCACCCGACGGGCGGTTGCCCATCACCTCGTCGCGGAAGTCGGCGGCGCGGCGGCGGTCGGGTCGCACCTGGTCCCACTCCGGGTTGCGCCAGAAGCGCTCCATGACGAACGAGCTCTCGAGCAGCGCCTTGGCGTCCTGCGTGACCTCGCGCAGCGCGGCGAGCACGCGGCCGCCCGCGTCGACGCGGCAAACCTCGGACGTGAACGTGTCGAGCGACATGCGGTCCTTGACCGGCATGTTGGCCTGCTCGTCCCACCTGCCGTAGAGCGCGTTCAGCGCGATCCAGCGCATCACCAACCCCGCGTCGAGGCCGGCGCCTGAGTCCTCCTGCTCGACGAACTCGGCGCTATGGAGCGCCTTGTAGCAACGGTGGACGCGGATGCGCAGCGGCTCCTCACGGTCGGCGTCGATCAGCTCCTGGCGCTTGGGTCGCCAGACGTCGTGGATCTGATCGGCCAGGAGCAGCGCGCCGTGGGGCAGATCGGTCATGGGGGCAGGATCGGAGCGACGCGGACGCGGGGTGTGTCCGCGACGGCCGCGGGCACTATGTTGTCATCTCACCACAAGGAGGAAGCATGTTCGACGTCATCGGGGACATCCACGGGCAGGGCGACGCGCTGATCGCCCTGCTCGAAGAGCTCGGCTATCGACAAGAAGACGGCGCGTATCGGCATCC
>CAZTQF010000484.1:0-3144 GCA_964615255.1 uncultured candidatus Brocadiaceae bacterium
GGCCTGCTGCGCGCCAGCCAGCAGGTGGATGGACAGCGCCGCGAACAGCATGCGTAGGTTCTGCATGAAGGCACTCTACGGCCCGCGCCGATCGGCAGCCCCCTTCCGGTGGCGAGCCGCCGCTCCTAGCATCACGGGCCGTGCCCGGCGACGTCGACAGCCCGCTGATCCTGTTCGACGGCGAGTGCAACCTCTGCAACGGGTTCGTGCAGTTCGTGATCCGTCGGGATCCTCGCGCCCGCTTCCGGTTCGCCGCGCTGCGGTCCGCGGCGGGCCGCCGCGCGCTCGAGCAGGCGGGCGTGCAGGGCGAGCTGCCGGACAGCATCGTGCTGGTCTCGGACGGGCGCGTGCGGGTCCGGTCGGCCGCGGCGCTGACGATCCTGCGGAGGCTCGGCTGGCTCTGGCCGCTCACGTCGGTGTTCCTGCTGGCGCCGCGCCCGCTGCGCGACGCGGTCTACGACTGGGTCGCGCGCCACCGGCTCCGCTGGTTCGGGCGCCAGGACTCCTGCTGGGTCCCGACCGCCGCCCTGCGGGCGCGGTTCGCGGACGCGGAGGAGCGGAAAGGTGAGCTTCCGCGGTGATCTGCGGTCGGGCGGCTGCGTTACCGTGAGGGGACCATGCTGCTTCGAGCGCTCTCGGTGTTGTACTGCGCCGCTCTGCTCCGCGAGGCGACGCCCGCCCAGCAGACCGGCCAGCCGGCCGCTGCGTTGGGCGAATCGCTGCGCGTCCAGATCTCGGGCCCGGTCGGCCTGCAGGCCGCGCTGGCGCGCGAAGGAGTCATCGGAGACCACGTCGAAGTCCACCAGCAGGGCGCGTGGGAGACCGCCACGGTGGTTGTGGGCGAGGCCGAGCTGCGGGGGCTCCGGTCCGCGCTGCCGCCGGGCACGCTGTTCCTGGTGCTCGAGACTTCGCGCCCCTTCAGCCAGATCGCCGCTGCCGGCGCCGTCGCGGCGCAGTTCTACAGCTGGCCCGGCTACCACACGCGCGCCGAGGTGGTCACCGACCTGCAGGGACTCGAGCAGTCCTATCCGTCGCTCTGCAAGCTCTACGATCTGCAGTCGCGCTACGGCGCGCCGATGACCCATGACGGCTTCCGCATCTACGCGCTGCGGATCAGCAACGCGCCGGATCAAGACCAGGACAAGCCCAACCTGGTGCTCTCGGCGAACACGCACGCCAACGAGCTGGCCGTCATCGAAGTGCCGCTCTACGTCGCCGAGCAGCTGCTGCAGGGCTACGGCAGCGACCCGCAGCTGCCGCTGTCGCTCTCCGCGCTCGGCGCGCCCGGCTGCGCGCTGCTCGTCTCGGGCGACGCGACCCGGCTGGTCGCCACCGACGCCGGCGGTGCTGCGGCCGTGTCCATCACGGTTCCGCACGTCCCGTCGTTGCTGGACGCGACCTTCTTCGAGCAGTTCGCCGTGCTCGACCCTGCGGCCAACGGGTTCGGCTTCGCGTTCTCCAACGCGGGCGTCGGCGTCATCGGCCACTAGGCGGCCGACTCCTTCCGCTGGTCGTCAGAACGTCCCCAACAGCACCTGCACGAAGTTGCTGATCGGCGCGGCTTCGCGCGAATCCTCGATCGCGCGAGAGACCTGATTGAGGATGCGGCGGAACTGCACGGCCATGTCCTCGTCGTTGATGAGCGCGCCGATCAGGCCTTCTCGGCGCGTCAGCTGATCGCTGACCGCGTTGAGGTTGGCGAGCGTCGCCTTCAGGTCGGCGGCGGTCTGCGGATCGGCGAGGACCGCGCCGAGCGCGCCCGCGTCGGGGTCGTTGGCGTTGCGCATCACGGCGTTCAGGTCGTGCACGACCTCGCCGAACTGCTCGGCGAGCTGCGGGTCCTGCAGCAGCCGGCCCAGCACGCCCTTGCCGCCGCGCGCGTCGGCGACCAGCTGGTCGAGGTTGTCCATGATCCCCTGCAGGTCGCGGGCCGTCTCGCGGTCGTTGAGCAGGACCCCGAGCGGCCCGTCGGTGGTCAGCAGTCCGTCGCTGACGCGCCGGAGGTTGGCGAGCAGCGCGGTGGCGTCGAGCGCCGTCTGGCGGTCCATGACCAGCGCGCCGACGGCGCCCTCGGCGTTGACGACAGCCTGCAGGATGCGGTTGAGGTTCTCCGAGGCGTTGAGCACGGAGTCGTAGAGGTCGCGACGCTTCACCAGGCGACCGATCGAGGTGTCCTCGTCGTTCATGCTGCGGAAGAAGTCGCCGATCTCGGTCAACGCGGACTCGAGCTGCTCGCCGACCGCGCCCTCGCCATCGGCGATGTCGCCGAGCTTGTCGAACGCGCTGCCCGCGACCTGTCCGACCAGCGCCACGTCGGCGGTGATGGCTGGGCCCTTGCCTGGGTCGATGTAGACCTGCTTGCCGCCGAGCACGCCCGCGTCGCGGACCTCGATGATGTGCGACTGCTTGAGCGGGATCTCTTCGCGCAGCAGCAGGTTCATGCGCACCGGGGTCTCGTCGCGGTCGTAGTCAATGTCGATCGCGCCGACCTTGCCGACCTTCTTGCCGAGCACCATGACGTTGGTGCCGACGTCGACGCTCCCGGCCTGCGGAAAGTAGACGACCAGCTCGTTGCTCAGCGACAGGTCGGTCAGGTTGACCGTCGCCCAGAGCAGGAACCCGAGCGTGCCGAAGAAGACGACGCCGAGCAGCGTGTCGCGTTGGATGCGTTCCATGGTCTCTGTCTGGGTGGGTTCGAGGGGTGGTCTTCAGTCGGAGCCTTCGCCCATGAAGGCGCGCGCGAGCGGGTGGGCGCTGGTGACGATCTCATCGACGCTGCCTTCGACGGCGATCCGGCCGTCCTCGAGGATGCCGATGCGGTCGCCGCACTGGGTCGCGCACGCGCGCGAGTGCGTCACGATCAGGCCCGTGACCGAGAGGGTGTCGCGGACCTCGGCGATCAATTCGTGGATCTGTCGGCTGATGATGGGGTCCAGGCCGGCGTTGGGTTCGTCGTAGAGCACATACTCCGGCTGCGTGATCAGCGCCCGCGCGAGGCCCGCGCGGAGCTTCATGCCGCCGGAGATGTCTGACGGGTACTGCGCTGCGGCGTGGTCCATCCCGACCAGCTTCAGCACCTGGTGGACGCGCTCGTCGAGCTCGGACCTCGGCAGCCTGCCGTGCTCCTGCAGCGGCAGCGCGACG
>CAZTQF010000485.1:0-3127 GCA_964615255.1 uncultured candidatus Brocadiaceae bacterium
GAGCTGTCCGCGCCCGAGTGGCTGCGGATCGGCTTCGGCGACCCGCTGGTCATCAGCGCCAAGGAAGGCTGGGGGATCCACGAGCTGCTCGAGCGGGTGTCGGCCGAGGTGCCGGAGATCGTCGCGCCCGAGGCAGCAGCGGAGGATCCCGGCACGCTCAAGTTCGCCATCGTCGGCAAGCGCAACTCGGGCAAGTCGACGATGCTCAACCGGCTCGCAGGTGAAGACCGCGTCATCGTCAGCGACGTGCCCGGGACGACCCGGGACGCGGTCGACATCGAGTTCGAGCACGACGGCAAGAAGCTGCTGGCGATCGACACGGCGGGCGTGCGCAAGAAGAAGAGCGTCGAGCACGCGATCGAGATCTTCGCGCACTCCCGCAGCACCGAGAGCGTGCGGCGCGCGCACATCTGCGTGCACATGTTCGACGTGCGCGAGAAGATCAGCCAGGTCGACAAGAACCTCGCGGCCTACTGCGTCGAGCACCACAAGCCGGTCATCCTGGTCGGCAACAAGGTCGACCTCGCGCCCAAGGACGGGCCCGGCGCGTTCGACATCGAGAAGTGGGACAAGTACATCAAGCAGCAGCTTCCCGGCCTCGACCACGCGCCGGTGGTGTTCGTGTCCGCGCTCGACGGGACCAACGTCGACGGGATGTTGGACCTGCTGTTCGACCTGCGGGAGCAGACGACGCGCAGCTTCCCGACGCCCAAGCTCAACGAGGAGCTGCAGGCGGCGCGTGAGCGGCTGATGCCGTCGGGCGGCAACATCCCGAAGCTGTTCTACGGGACGCAGGTCGGCACCGAGCCGATCTCCCTGATCGTGTTCGTCAACGATCCGAAGCTGTTCAAGGACCAGTACCGTCGTTACCTGGAGCAGCGGCTGCGGGTCGCCTTCGACTGCGAGGAGGTGCCGATCCGCATCGTCTTCAAGAAGCGCGACAAGGTCGTCCTCAACGACCGCGGCTGAGCGTCGCGGCGCGCGCCGCTACCGGCGCCAGAAGTTGGGGGAGAACAGCGCCAGCACGGTCAGCAGCTCTAGCCGGCCGAACACCATCTGGACCGACATCAGCAGCTTGGTCCAGCTCTGCAGGTCGCCGTAGCCGCCGAACGGGCCGATGTCCGGCGTGCCCGCGAGGGTGCCTGCTGCACCGCCGGCCAGCACCGCGTCGCTCGCGGTCGCCGGGTCTACGATGGTGAGCGCGGGGCCGCACGAGCCGACCATGCTCGCGCTCGCGGCGAACGCGGCGACGAAGTTCAGCCGGTCGTCGAAGCTGATCAGCACGGCGCCGGTGATGACGGTGACGCCCCACAGCAGCACGATCGCCAGGATCGTCGAGATCACGGCTGCCGGGAGGACCTCGTTGTCGAGCTTGATGCGCTCGACGGCCTTGGGGCGAACGAACTGGCGCACGGTGTAGCCGAGCAAGCGCAGGATCACCAGCAGCCGCACTTGCTTGAAGCCGCCGGCGGTGGAGCCGCTGCAGCCGCCGACGAACATCGCGGCGAACAGGCACAGCGTGGCCGTCGGCGGCCACGCCTGGAAGTCGCTGGTCGCGTAGCCCGTAGACGTCAGCACGCTGACGCCGTTGAACGACGCGAGCCGCAGCGCCTCTGCAAACGAGAAGCCCATGCGGACGAGCGTGACGGTGAGCACCGCGACGAGCGCGACCGCCGACGCCGTGTACATCTTGAACTCCGCCGACTGCACCAGCTTGCTCACGCAGCGCGCGCCGGTGCGGTAGTGGGTGGCGACGACCGCGAGGCTCGCGCCGGCGAGGAACATGAAGGCCGTCAGCACGATCTCGGCGCCGAGGCTGTCGAACGCGCCGACGTAGGCCCGGGTCGAGTAGCCGCCGGTCGCCATCGTGGTGAACGCGTGACAGACCGCGTCGAAGACGTCGAAGCCGCCGACGAGCACCAGCAGCGCCGCGCACAGGGCCGTCATGCTGGCGTAGACGATGCCGACGTTGCGCGCCTTCTCGACCGCGCGCGGCTGGTAGGAGTCGGTGGCGACCCCGACCGACTCCGACGACAGGAGGTTCTTGGCGCTGACGCCGACCGCCGGCAGCAGGGCCACGAAGATCAGGACGATCCCGGCGCCGCCGATCCACTGGAGCATGGCGCGCCAGAGCAGCAGGCTCGCGGGGGTCGCCTCGATGTCGAGGTTGCCGCCGCTGCCGAGGACCGTCGCGCCGCAGGTCGTGAGCCCGCTCATGGCCTCGAAGAACGCGTCGACGGGCGCCAGCAGGCCGGAGACCCAGAACGGGACGGCGCCGACGAGGCCGGCCAGGAACCAGGAGAGCCCGGTTACGGCGATCGTCTCACGTCGAAAGATCTGCGATCGGTCGCCGCGGCCGATCGCGCCCAGGGCCAGCGATACGGCGATCCCTGTGACCAGGCCGACCGTGAAGCCCGTGACGGTGGACAAGCCAGCGCTGTCATCTTCGCACAGCGCCATCCCCAGCGCAGGCACCTGCGCGAGCGCGAAGAGCCGCGCGAATCCCGCCATGAGACGGGCGACTTGGGGGAGGTTCATGGAGAGAGGGGCGGACGTGCAATTTGTCGCCTGACGCGACCTCGCGCCGCTGCGAGCGATCGCTTCGAAGCTGCGGGGCCGCGCGCTGGGTCGCTTCGGAACCGATTCTCGCCAGCCGGAAACCGCATCTTGTCGAAGACCTAATATCGCGTCGCGGGCAGGCGTCCACAACCGCCCGGCGACACGATGCTATAGTTGCACGGTTCCCCAACCGGGGACCTCGCCGCGCATGAAGGTCACGCTCATCCACCCGCCGGTCTATATCAACAAGAACGGCCTCACCGCGCTCCGTCCGAGTCTGCCGCTCGGGCTGGCCTACATCGCTGCTGTACTGCGCGAAGACGGCCACGAGATCTCGGTCGTCGACGCGCTCGGCGACGCGCCCGAGCAGATGATCCCCGACGGCGACATCTGGCGGCTCGGCCTCACCCCGGCCGAGATCATCGCCAACGTGCCCGAGGACACCGAGGTGATCGGCGTCACCAGCATGTGGAGCTACAGCTGGCCGATCGTGCGCGAGCTGCTGCAGGAGCTCCGCAAGGCGTTTCCGGACACCACGATCGTCTGCGGCGGCGAGCACTTCACGGCG
>CAZTQF010000486.1:0-3118 GCA_964615255.1 uncultured candidatus Brocadiaceae bacterium
CAGGCAGGTGTCCTCGACCACCGCCCGCGCGTCGTCGTCGAGGAAGTCGCGGTCGACGCGGTAGCGCTCGTGCAGCGGCTGGTCGGGGTCGTACTTCATTACGCGCACCTGCGGGCCGATGCCGACGGCGCGCACGAACACGTCGAAGCCACGGACGGCCGCCTGCAGGTGCATCAGGTCCGAGCCGCTGTCGTCGTAGGCGCGCTGCAGCCCGGCGGCGTCGTCGACCTTGGACACGCCGCGCCAGCCGCCGCCGTCATAGGGCTTGAGGAACGCGGGATAGCCCGCGCCGTCGCCGACCTCGCCCAGCTCGAACATGCTCGCGTAGTGCCGCAGCGTGTAGTCGAGGTCGTCGGCCTCTTGGTAGCTCTTCTGCGGCAGCAGGAAGGTCCGCGGGATCGGCATCCCGAGCGCGAGCATGGCGCAGTAGCTCGAGTGCTTCTCGTAGCTCTGCACCGACCACGGGTTGTTGTAGACGTAGAGGTCGTCCATCAGCACGCCCTTCTTGATCCACTCCCGCTGCAGGGTGAACCAGTGGGTCAGCCGGTCGACGACCACGTCGTACTTGCAGCCGCGCTCGAGGGCGAAGGGCTGCAGGCCGAGCCGCTCGCAGGTGAAGTCGACGATGTCACCGCCCAGGTCCAGGCGGAGCCTGCTCTCGGCGAGGATCTCCTCGAACGCCAGCGGCCAACAGATGTCAGCGCCGAGCGAGAGGCCGATGTTGCGAGTGACGGCAGGCATGGAGCGTGAGCGCCGAGCAGGTTACTCGTAGACGTGCCACAGGGGGCCAGGGAACAGCCAGGAAAGCCCCTCGCGGAGCCGGTCGCGCCAGTTCTCCCAGTTGTGCCCGTCGTTGGCCTCGCGGACCCGCACCTGCATCCCGGTGTCCTGCAGCAGCGGCACCAGCGAGCGGTTGTAGTAGATCAACGACTCGTAGACCCCGCAGCTCAGGAACACCTGCTCCGACGGCTTGCCGGGACGCCGGCGGAACCTGTTGACGAAGTCCACGACCGGGTCGAACAAGGGGCCGCGGTCGTGATCGCCGATCTCGGTGAACACGAACGAGCCCGACTGCAGCAGCAGCTTGCCGAAGAACCCCGGGTGCCGCCACGCGGTCGAGAGCGTCGCGACGGCGCCGAACGACGCCCCCATCAGCGCGCGCGCTGCCGGTTCGCGGACCAGCGGCAGCAGGTCTTCCAGCTGCGGCACGAGGTCCTTGACGAGGAAGTCCGCGTGCCGATCGTCCGCGGCGTACTCGGTCATCCGGTCCGGCGACTGGGTCATCACCGCGACCAGCGGCGGCAGCTCGAGGCGGTGGATGAGGTTGTCGAGCGTCTCCTTGAAGCTGGCGAAGTCGAGGTAGTCGAAGCCGTCGTGCACGACCAGCAGCGGGTAGCGCCGCGTCTCGCGGAACCGCGCGGGCCGGTAGACCTTGACCGGGCGCCAGTCTCCGAACACGGGGCTGTCGACGTGGCGTTCCTCGATCGTGCCCTTGCGGGCCTCGGGGTCCTCCACGGTCCACTCGGGCGGCGCGTAGCCGTCGCCGTAGACCACCGAGTTGGCGCCGAACGGGTCGCGCGCGGTGTGTCGGTTGAGAGGGTCCCGGACGAGCTGTCCGTGACCGCGCGACATGACGCCGATCTTGTACTCCATGCGGGAGCCGCGCGGCAGATCGAGCTGCAGCCCCCAGAGGTCGCTGCGTCCGAGGCGACGGAAGGGCAGTTCGCCCGGCAGGCCGTGGACCCAGTGGTGCAGCGAGACCCCCTGCGCCTCGCCGCGGAACAGAAACGTCACGTTGCGCCCGTCGACGTGAGGGAGCTCGACGTCGGCCAACACCTGGTCGATCGCCTGAGGGCCGCCGCGCGCCGCCGCCTCGAGCAGCTCGAGCAGGCTCACGCGACCGCCTCCTCGACGCGGCCGTCCTCGGTCAGCCGCTGGCTCTGCGCGCGCGGGTGCCAGCGGCCGTCGCGCCAGTCGAACCGCGCGCCGTAGTCGAGCAGCGCGCACATCGCCGGCGCGAACCGGCGCGACAGCAGCTGCACCCGCAGCGGGTCGTCGGTCTGCAGCCGGTGCCGCGCGTGCGGCAGCGCGACGAAGCCGGGCAGCAGGCCGAAGCCCGCCTCCATCACCTCGGCGTAGGCGCTGCCCTGCGGCGGCGCGTCGTGGAACAGCACCACGCGCTCGGTCAGCGCCATCGCGCCGGCGGACCACGCCACCAGCGGCCGGTCCCCCCAGCGCCCGAACAGGTCGAACAGCTGCAGCCGGTGCAGCAGCACCCCGATGTGGCCGCCCGCCACCAACAGACACGCCGACTCCTGGAGCAGCTCCTCCAGCTGCGCCACCTCGGCCCGCACCGCGTCGCGGTCGGCGGCGCGAACGCGCGCCGCGAACTCGGCGTGGACCACCTCCACGCGCGCCACGTGCTGTCGGTCGAGGCCCTTGACGAGCTCCCAGGCGTCCTCGGCCTCGGCCTCGACCAGGGGGCCTTCGCCGCCGCGTCGGAGCAGTTCGGAGGTCGGCCCCAGGAGCCCTTCGAGGCGGAGTCGGTAGAGCTCTTGCAGCTTGCGCAGGGTCGCGTGCCGCTCCCGCATCGCCTGCAAGAGCTCAGGGTCCGCGTCGAAGACACGCTCGACGCGGCGCCAGACCCCGAGGTTGGTGACCGGCCGCCCGACGTGCTCGCGCAGCTCGTCGTCCTCGGACTCGCGCTCCTCCCAGCCCGCCGTGACGAGCGCGACCGGCGCATCGCCGGCGCCGACGAGGTCGTCCACCGCCGCGCGCAGGATGGGGCCGCGGCGCTGAGGTCCGAGCACGATCGCAGAGGACAGCATCTCGCTGACATGCCTTACCCGAGCGCCGGACGGGTTGGAAGCGCAGCCTGGCCGTCAGCCCCAGTGGGGCGGTCGGGTGTCGTGCGGCTCGAGGTCGTCGCCGTCGGCGCGCTTCTTGAGCTGCTCGACCAACACCTGCACGGACGCCTGCAGGGCCTCGATCCGCAGCTGCTGCTGGTGCAGCTCCCCGCTCAGCGCGTCGACGGTGCGCTCCAGCTGGGCGATCTTGGACTCGAGCTCGACGCGGTCGGTGGTCATGGGGCGATCGAAAGTGGCGCGGTGTGGGCTAC
>CAZTQF010000487.1:0-3108 GCA_964615255.1 uncultured candidatus Brocadiaceae bacterium
GCGCGCGGACCCGCTCGACGAAGGGCAGCGCGTCGGCAGGGATCTCGACGGTGCAGGACACCACGCGACGCGGCGCGCGGCTGCCGCGCGCTTCGACGCGGACCCGATCGGCCACGCTGAGGCGCCCCGTGAGCAGCGGCGCGGTCCACGGCATCTGCACGCACCCGACGACCTGCATGTCGGCGGGCGGCGTCACGCTCACGGCGTCGACCAGCAGGCCGCTCGCCGCGGGCGACGTGCAGCGGAGCCGCAGCTTGCGCGCGCCTTTCGGCACCGCGAACCCGACCTCGCTGAGGAAGCGCGCGCCGACCTTCACGTCGTCGCCGTCGAACACCTCCCGCCACCGCCCGCGCACCTGAGCCTGGACGCGGAAGGAGAACGGGGGCCGTCGGGTCCAGCGCTCGGCGCGCAGCTGCACGTGCGTCGGCGAAGGGTCGGACAACGTCCACTCGACCTCGCGGTCCTCACCGCCGTGGATGTGGAGGCAGCGCCGGCCGTCGTGCGCGAACCGATCGGTGATCTCGGCGTGCCCTGCGGCCGCGCGCCACACGCCGATCGGCCCTCGGCGCTCGCGCAACGACCCGGCAGGCGCGCCTTCGAAGCCCTCGTGGAGTCCTGGGCTCGCGCGCTTGGCGTCTTCCCAGTCGTCGGTCCGGAACGGCGTCAGCGGCAGGCCGCCGGGCCCGACGACGTTTGTGTCCGGGTCGTCCTCGAAGGCGTAGCGCACCGCTCGCGGCGCGGCGACCTCAGGGGCCCAAACGACGGCGCGGTCTCCCTGGAGCTGCGCGATCGCCGGGAAGAAGACGCGGTCGGCGCCCGCGACCTCGAACGCCCGCGCGGCGCGGTGATCGACCGTGCGCAGCGGACCGTCGCACTCGAAGCGCAGGCGCGCGCGCGCTCCCTCGACCCCAAAGTCGCGCAGGCGCGGCGCCGCCGGCTGTGGCTGCCCGTAGACGCTCCGGAGCGCGGCAGCGGCGAGCCGCTCTCCGACCGGCACCTTGCGCCTTGGGTGGACGTCGTCAGGAGCGCCGAGGTCGATCGTCACGGCCAGCTCACAGCCGCGCGTTGTCTGCGCGACGCGGTCCTGCACCTCGCGAAACGCCTCCCAGTCGCGCCGGATCCCCGGCAGCTGGACCATCAGGAACGGCAGCTCGGGCCGGCGCCAGCTGTCTCGGAACGACTGGATCAAGCGGCGCAGCAGCACCTCGTTCTTGCGCGGGTCGCGCGCAGAAGACGTGGCCGTATCGGTCGCGTTGGACTCTCCCTGGTACCACACCACGCCGCGGATCGGCATGCGCCGCAGCGCCCGCACGCCCGCTTCGTAGAGGAACCCCGGCTCGAACGGGTGGTGCGGCTGCGCTCCCGTCGGCGCGGCGAACCACGCGGCGAGGTTCTCGCGGACGCGCTGGCGACACCACTGCGGGTAGGCGTCGCCGCGCATCCACGGGGTGCCGTCGGCGGGCGCGAAGGCCTCCATCGGGGCGCCGCCGATCGCCGTGTGCACGAGGCCTACGGGGACCTCCAGCGCGCGCGCCAGCCGCCGCCCGAACGCGAACGCGACGGCCGAGTAGCTCGCCGCAGCCTCGCGGCCGGCGCGCGCCCAGCCCTCGGTCTCGTAGTAGTTGTCCGCGTCGAGTTGCCGGAGGAAATCGAGCCCGTAGCGGGTGCCGTCCGGGTAGAGCCTGCCATGGAGGTCGAGCAGCCGCAGCCCGCGGACGGCGGGCTGCTCGAGGATGTCTGCCGCCTCGGCCGACTGTTCGACCCGCCAGCGCATGTTGGACTGACCGGTGCAGAGCCACACGTCGCCGACGAGCACGTCGTCCGCTGTGTCTTCTGCGCTGCGATCGCCGCGATCGTCGCCCACGAGCATCGCGCGCAGCTGGCGTCCCTCGAACGAGGCCTCTTGGGCAGGCAGTGTCACCTGCCAACGTCCCGAGCCGTCGGCGGCGCAGACGCGCCGCAGGTCGTCCCAGGTGACCTCGACCTGGGCGTCCGCAGGAGCGGTTCCCCAGACGCAGATCGGCGCGCCACGCTGGAGCACCATGTGGCTCGAGAAGACCGGCGCGAGCCGGACCGTCGCGGTCGGCGCCTGCGCGAGGAGCGCGCAGCTCAGCGTGGCGGAGAGGGACAGCGTCGCAGAGCCCAGCGCGCAAAGCGTCATGCCGAGCGATCGTCTGCGGGGGGCGGTGCTGCGGCAAGGCGTCGATCGCAACGGCGGGTTGCGGCCGCGGGATTTCGGCGCGCCGCGACCAGGACGGCAGGCGGCCCGGAAGATCCGCCGCGTTCGCGGGGTCTCTGCTGTGGGTGGCGCGGCATCGCTGCGTAACAGGCATCGCTTTCCAAAGAGACACGACAGATGAGAACGACCCTGATGACAGCAGCGCTCGCGGCGCTGATCTTCTCCGCAGCAGTGGACGCGCAGGAGCGCGGTCGGCGCGGCGGTGCACGACGCGAAGGTCCGCGCGTGGAGCGACCCGCCGAGGCTCCCGAACGCTCCGAGCAGCCGCGCGGCCCGCGGGCTCGACGTGGTGGCGCAGGCCGCGAAGAAGCGCGCCAAGAGCTGCGCGAACGCCTGCGCGAGCGCGTCAAGCAGATGCGCGAGCGCGGCCGCGGCGGCCCGGATCGCGGCGCCGAAGGCCGGGGTCGGCGCGGGGGCGGCCGCGAGCAGATGCGCGAGCGGCTGCGAGAGCGCGCTCAGCAGCTGCGTGATCGCGGCCGCCAGGGCCGCGGCGCCGAAGGTCGGGGTCGGCGCGGCGGCGAGCGAGGCCGCGGCGCCGAGGGCCGACATCATCGCGGCGCGGGCCGTGAGCAGATGCGAGGCCGCGGCCGCGGCCATGCCGGCCAGGGTCGCGGCGCCGAAGGTCGCGGGCGACGCGGCGGTCGTCGGCGGGCCTGACGAGCCCGGCAGCGGCGGCCTCGCATCGCCGCCCTGCGTCGCTAGGCTCGCGGTCGGATGACGACCTCGACGATTCGCCTGCGGGACGTGCGTGAGCACAACCTCGTGGGCGTCGACGTCGAGATTCCGCGCGGCAAGCTGACCGTCGTCACAGGCGTCTCCGGCAGCGGCAAGAGTTCGCTGGTTTTGGACACTCTGCACGCTGCGAGCGA
>CAZTQF010000488.1:0-3093 GCA_964615255.1 uncultured candidatus Brocadiaceae bacterium
CTGGCGAGGATGCGAGCGTCTGCCACCGGCAGCAGCGGCGGCGAGTCGACGATCACGTGGTCGAACTGCTCGCTGGCCGCCTGCAGCAGCGCTGCGAAGGCCTCGCTGTTGAGGATCTCGGTGGGGTTCGGCGGGATCGGGCCGCTCGGAAGCAAGAACAGGTCCTCGAGATCGGTCTTCCGAACGGCCTCCTCAAGCGGCTGTCGGTCGGCGACGGCGGTGGACACGCCGGCTTCGTTGTCGATGCCGAAGCGCTTCGCCTGGGTCGGCTTGCGCAGATCGGCGTCGATGATGAGCGTGCGCTTGCCGGCCTTGGCCATGGCGATCGCCAGGCTCGAGGAGGTGGTCGATTTGCCGTCCTGCGGCGCGGCAGAGGTGACCTGGACGACGTTGCCGTCCGCGTCAGCGAGCCCGAAGTAGACCGCCGTGCGGAGCGAACGCGCCGCCTCGGCATAGTGCCGCTCCTGTTCCCAGAGCTGCAGCGGCGTGACGCCTTCGGTCTGTGCCTTCGACTGGTGCGGCAGGGTCGCGAGGACCGGGAGCTGCAGCCGCTGGCGCACCTCCTGCGGCGAGCGCATCCGCGGGTCGAGCATGCCCTGCACCCAGGCGAGCCCGAGGCCGAGGATCAGGCCGAGCAGGAGCCCCGTCAGCAGCTGGATCGGCTTGCCCGACGCGACCTCCGCCTGATCCGGCAGCGCGAAGTCGAGCACGTGGGCGAAGGTCTTGCCGGCGTCCTCGTCGATGTTGATGCGCTGGAGCTCGGAGTAGGCCGCGTCGAGCGCCCGCTTGGCGCGCTCGGCGCGCGCGGTCAGCTTGCCGAACTCGACGGCGTGGCCGTCGACGTCGTAGAGCGCTGTCTGGGCGGCGTCTGCCTGGCTTCGCAGCTGCGCTGCGGCGACTTTCGCGAAGGCCACGCGCTGGCGCAGCGCACCGAGGAGCGCTGCGCCGAACTTGTCCAGCTCCTCGCGGTCGATGCGGCGCAGCTCCTCCATCCGAGCCCTGCTGGCCGCGATCGTGCGGTCGATCGCCTCGACGCGCCAGTGCGTCGGCTGCAGCTCGACCAGCAGGCCTTCCCGCTCGAGCTCGAGCGCCTCGATCTGCGCCAGCATGCTGGCCTCTGCCTGGGGAGTGGAGAGCGGCGTCGGCGCGGGAACCAGTGCCATGCTGCCGCTGCCCTGGCCGAGCCGCATCTGCGCGAGCACCGCGGGCTGATCCTCCAGGCGCTCGGCCGTCGCGAGGTCGGCCTCGGCGCTCAGGACCGCGCGCTCCGCCACCTGCAGGTCCTCCTGCAGCGCGGCGAGCCCGGTGCGCATGGCGTCGACGTTGGTCAGCTCCGGGCCGAGGCCCGTGTTCTGCTTGCGATAGTCGTCCTGGGCTTGGAGCGCGTCCTCGTATTCCTTTTCGTAGCGGCGCCGGTCCTTGTCGATGATGCCGTAGAGCTCGGTGGCCGAGTTCTGCTGCATCTTGCGCTGGAACTGCTGGTAGCCCTCGACCACCTGGTTGACCAGCGCGCACGCTTCGTCACGGTGCACGCTGTCGATCGAGACGGTGATGATGTCATTGTCCGCGCCGACCCGCGCTTTGAGGCGATACTTCAGCCAGGGCACGGTCACGCGGCCGGGCGCGGCGATCTGCGCGCCTGGGACCTCGGCCTCGAAGCCGGCGATCGCCCCGCGCAGGACCTCGCTCGAGACCATCACCTCGGCCTGCGTCGACGCGTGGTTGCGCCCCGCGAAGCCGAGCGCCAAGACTTCGGGGCCGAGCTGCGAGCTGCCGCCGTTGTCGATGTAGACGCGCGACCACGCGCGCCAGATCGTGCCCTGCTGGTTGCTGTAGACCCAGCTGGCGGCGGTCACCAGCAGCGTCACCGCCAGGACGGTCCAGCGTCCGCGCCAGAAGACGTCGAGGGTTTGGCCGAGCGACAGCTCGCCTGTGGACTGCGGCTCGTGAGGTGACGGGGGTGACGGAGCGGTCATGGTGGGGCGGTGTCGAAGCGTCGGGCGCGCAGACCGATCCCGTCGGCCTTCTACCTCCCTCAGGCTAGCACATGATCCTGCGCGGGGGAGGGGGGGGGTGGTCCCCCCAGGATCCTGTGCTAGCTTGCTTTACGGAGAATCCAACCCGCGCGTATGATGCCGATGCCCCGCCTCTCTGCTGTCCTTCTCCTGGCCGCTGTCGCCTGCACGACGGGCGACTTCTACTGGCCCGACGAGGACCTGATGCGGCGGTTCGAGGCGGCGGGTCCCATCCAGCCCGAGTTCGACGCGTCGCAACTGCCCGTGGCGCCGATGAATCGGGGCCCCTACCGGGTCGTGGCGTCCGACGTCCTGACCCTCTCGGGGTTGGCCGCGGCGCTCCCCGAGGGGACGCCTTCGCCGCTGACCGTCCGGGTCGCAGATGACGGCGCCGTGTCGCTCGGGAGGCTGGGGCAGCTGCAGGTCGCGGGCGAGACGCTCGCGTCGATCGAGCGGCGGCTGGCCGACCTCGTGCATCCGAAATATCTCAAATTCCGCCCCACCGTCTTGGTGCAGGTCGCGCAACCTCGCACCCGCCGGGTCGCCGTGCTGGGCAACGTGGTCTCGCCGGGCTACCACGATCTCACGGCCGACAACCTGTCGCTCGTCGGCGCGCTGACGAGCGCGGGCGGCATCCTCTCCTCCGGCGAGACGACGACCGGCGCGCGGCTGATCCGCATCACGCGGCCGGGCGAGCCCCAACAAGAGGGCGCCGTCGCCGCGGGTGAGCCGATCCTGCTGCCGCTGAAGGGCCTCAACATCCCGTTCACCGACGTCGCGCTCGCAGGCGGCGAGACGATCGAAGTCGAGCGCTGGGACCCGGCGATCTTCAGCGTCATCGGGCTTGTCCAGAGCGCAGGAATATTTCAGTATCCGCGCGACTCCGAATACAACCTCTTGCAGGCGCTCGCGATGGCAGGGGGAGCTGACCCGGTCTCGGGGCCTCCCTACGCCACGATTTATCGCAAAGACGCGAGCGGTGAGATCCTCGCCGTGTCCTTTGAGATTCGCGGCGAGGAATTTCGTCAGGCCGAAGTGCTGGTCAAGCCCGGCGACATCATCTCCGTGCAGCACACGG
>CAZTQF010000489.1:0-3090 GCA_964615255.1 uncultured candidatus Brocadiaceae bacterium
GGCCGTGAATGCGGCCTTGCATCGCTCCGATCGGTTGGCTAGTCTCCCCGCCGCGAAAGCAGGTCCCGTTCGTCTAGCCTGGCCTAGGACCCTAGATTTTCATTCTAGTAACAGGGGTTCAAATCCCCTACGGGATACCAACACGGGCGCGTCACCCTGGTGACGCGCCCGTTCTTTTTGGATTGCCCTCTCGCAGGCCGACAGGCGTCGCGGCGGCGCCCGCGCGACCGAGCCGCTGGCGAGCGGGCTGACTGTCCGCATGGTTGGCACTGTCGGCGACTGGTTGCACGGCCGAGGGCTGTGCGAAGACGCGTCCCCGGTCCTCGAGGGCGCGGCGTGTTCCTATTCGGGGCAGGAGCTGTGCCGTCTGGTCGGCGGCGCCGCCGCCAGACTGCGGGCGGAAGGCGTGCGCGAAGGCGACCGGGTCGCGGTCCTGCTGCCGCGCGGGACCGACGAGGTGGTGCAGATCCTGGCCGTCATGGCCGCGGGCGCCATCGCCGTTCCGATCCACACCAGGCTCCGCGACGAGCAGGTAGCCCACGTGCTGTCCGACGCACGCCCGCGGCTGTGCGTCACGGCGGCCGCGCGGCAATTGGCGCTGCACGATCCCGGCCGCGCGCTCGGCGCCGTCCCGCTGCTGGAGCCCCGACGGGACCTCGACGGCACGCCGGGCGCTGGCTTCTCTGGCTCCGTGGGGCCGGCAGATCCAGCCGTGATCCTCTACACCAGCGGCAGCACTGGGCGCGCCAAGGGCATCGTGCAGACGCACGGAAACCTGGTCTCTGGCGCCGCAGTCGTCCGGCGTTACCTGGGGCTGCAGCGGAGCGATCGGCTGCTGTCGCTGCTGTCCTTCAGCTTCGACTACGGCCTCAACCAGCTGCTGACGACGCTCTCCGCCAGGTGTCACCTGACGGTCGCGGATCACCTCGGCGCAGGTGAGCTGGCCACTCTGCTTCGTCGTCACCGACCGACAGGTCTCGCGGGCGTGCCGTCGTTCTGGCACGAAGTCGCAGCCGGGCTCGCGACCGGGGTCCTCTCTCCGGAAGACGGCGCCTCGGTGCGGTTCGTGACCAACAGCGGCGGCCGCCTCTGGCCTGCCGACAGCGCGCGGCTGCGGGCCAGCTGGCCCCACGCCGACGTCTACGCGATGTACGGCCTGACCGAGGCGTTCCGGAGCGCGTTCCTGCCGCCGGCGGAGTTCGACGAGGCCCCCGAGTCCTTCGGCTACGCCGTCGAGGGGGTCGAGTTGCTCCTGGTCGACGTCGAGACCGGCGCGGTGTTGGAGGGACCTGGTCAGGGCGAGCTCGTGCACACAGGCGACCTCGTCGCCGCAGGATACTGGCAGCACCCGGAAGCCACCGCGCGGCGATTCCGGCCCGATCCGCGCGGCAACGCCGGCACGGTGGTCTACACAGGCGACCTCGTCCGCCGCGACGACCGGGGCCGACACTACTTCGTGGCCCGGCTCGACCGGATGATGAAGGTGCAGGGCCACCGCGTGTCTCCCGACGAAGTCGCGCGCGAGGCGTCAGGGACCGAAGGGATCGGTCGCGTCGCTGTCTTCGGCGTCGCGGACGGGCCTGCGGGGGATCGGATCGTGCTGGTCTGCGAAGGAGACCCCGACGACGCCTCCCTGCTCGCTCGCGTCACGCAGCGCTGCCGATCGCGGCTGCCGTCCTACATGCAGCCGCGCGAAGTCCGGGTGCTGGCGGCGCTGCCGCACAACGCCAACGGCAAGGTCGACGAGGCCGCGCTGCGTGGCATCCTGTAGCGATGCACCGTCGTCCGCTGCGCAGGCTGCTGGAGAGCTACGCGGAGGCGTGGCCTGCGGAGCGCGAGCTCGCCGGGCGATTCGTCGCGTTCGTCGACGAACACCCAGACTGTCTGGAGCGATCCTGCGTGCCGGGCCACGTCACTGCGTCGGCGTGGATCCTCGACGCCGATCATCAGCGCGCGCTGCTCACGCACCATCGCAAGCTCGGCAAGTGGCTCCAGCTCGGCGGCCACGTGGACGGTGCTGCCGACGTCCTGGCGGCGTGCCTGCGCGAGGCTCAAGAGGAGTCGGGGATGTCTCGGTTCACGCTGTGGCAGAGCCGAGCAGGCGCGCGCGCGCCGCTCGATCTGGACGTCCACGAGATCCCCGCGCGGGGGTGCGAGCCCGCGCACCTGCACTGGGACGTCCGCTTCCTGCTGGTGGCGGGACGAGACCAGCCGCTGGTCGTGTCCGCAGAGTCTCATGACTTGGCGTGGGTGCCGATCCGCGAACTCGAGCAGTACACGATCGAAGAGAGCGTCCTGCGCATGCACCGAAAGTCGCGCGAGGTGATGGCGTGACAAGCCGCGAGGACGTCAACGAGCCTGCAGCTGTCGGTCGCCGGCGCCCTCGGCGGCGACGTGTGGTCTTCGGGGGAGCGTTGGCCGGCGCGCTCTGGCTGCTCGGCGTCGGGCTGGGTTGGTTCGGGCGCGCGGAGGACCGCGCCGGCAACGACGCAGGAGCGCAGTCGCCCCCGGCGGCGGCTGCATCGGTCGGAGCACCAACGCCTGCCAAGCCGCCATCCGGCGCGCGCCAAGACGAGGAGGAGGCCAACGGCACCGGCGCCGGCCCGGCTGCCGCAACGCCCGCACCTGCGTCGGCCGAGATCGAGCGGGATCGGCTGGAGAGCCTGCTCTCGCTGCTGCAAGCGCATCTCCGAGGCGGCCGCATCGGACTCGCCGAGGCATTGGTCGAACGGCTGCGCGTGCAGGTGGCCGCCGGTGGAGTCGCAGCCGAGCGGCTCGAGGCGTGGTCGCTCCGGGTCCGGCAAGGACGCGAGCAGGCAGAGGGAGAGATCCTCGCCTGCGTGGAGCGGGGCGAGGTGCTGGCCGCGGACCGCCTCGCGGCGCAGCTCGAGCGCGACGCCAGCTGGCTTCCTGGCCCGGTGCTCCGCGAACGCGCGGCGCTCGGAGCGGACTGGTCCTGCGCGCCGCGGCTGCGAGGGCTCCCTGCGCCGCCGGCGCTTCCTCGGGGGCGCGCGGTGCGCTTCGACCGCGAGGGCGTGCTCCAAGTCGGCAAGGTCGTCCGCAGTGCAGATGGCCGCGTCACCGTGCGAT
>CAZTQF010000490.1:0-3086 GCA_964615255.1 uncultured candidatus Brocadiaceae bacterium
CTCGACGAGGTGAAGAAGCCCTCGATCAAGAAGAGCCTCGAGGAGCACCGCGACCTCGCCGAGCTGTCCCGCCGCCTCGTCACCCTGCAGCTCGACCTGCCGCTCGAGATCTCGGTCTCCGATCTCGGACCGGCGGCGCCGGATCCCGAGCTGCTCCGGCCGCTGTTCCAGCGCCTCGACTTCAAGAACCTGCTGTCGGACCTCGCCGCGAAGCAGGCGCCGCAGGAGCACGTCGAGCAGCGCTACGCGGTCGTCGACGACGACGCGGCCCTCGACGCGCTCGCCGCGCAGCTCCGAGGATGCGAACGGATCGCGGTCGCCGCCGAGACGGCGGGCCCGTCCCTCCGCAGGCAGAAGCTCGTCGGCGTGGCGTTCGCGACCGCGCCCGGCGTCGCCAGCTACGTGCCGCTCGACGACGCCAACCGCGAGCCCCGACTCCAGGCCCTCGCCGACGTCTTCGCCGCGGCGGCGCCGCGCAAGTGCGTGCACGACCTCAAGCGCCTGCTCGCGGCCCTGCGCCCGGTCGGGCTGGAGCTCAACGGCGTGCACCACGACACGATGCTGGCCAGCTACTGCAGCGAGCCCGGCATGCGCTCGCACGCGCTCGCCGACCTCGCGCTCAAGCACTTCGCCTACAAGAAGACGGCGGCGAAGGACGTCGTCGGCAGCGGCAAGAAGCAGCGGACGTTCGCCGAGGTCGACGCGTCGCTGGTCGGCGACTTCGTCTGCGAGGAGGCGGACCTCGTGCTGCGCCTCGTCGCCCCGCTCGAGGAGCAGCTCGAGCGCGCCGGCACGACCGCGCTCTACCGAGCGCTGGAGCTGCCGCTGGTCCCCGTCCTCTTGGACATGGAGTGGGAAGGGATCGCCGTCGACTCCGACCACTTGATGCGGCTCTCGGCCGAGCTGCAGGACCGGATCGAGGACCTGCAGGAGCGGGTCTTCGAGCGGGCCGGGCACGAGTTCAACCTCGGCTCGCCCGCGCAGCTCGGCAAGGTGCTGTTCGACGAGTTGGAGGTGCACCGGGCCGCGGACATCAACAAGCCACGTCGGACTCCGACCGGCCAGTACAAGACCGACCACGAGGTGCTCGTCAAGGTCGCGCAGAAGCACGAGGTGCCGCAGCTCGTGCTCGAGTGGCGCCAGCTGACCAAGCTCAAGTCGACCTACATCGACAGCCTCCCGGCGCTGGTCCAGCCGGACAGCGGCCGCGTGCACACGACCTTCAACCAGGCGGTCGCGGCGACCGGACGCCTGAGCAGCGAGGACCCGAACCTGCAGAACATCCCGATCCGCACCGAGGAGGGCCGCCGCGTCCGCGCTGCGTTCGTCCCGCGCGCGTCCAGCTGGTCGCTGCTCTCGGCCGACTACTCGCAGATCGAGCTGCGGATCCTGGCGCACCTCTCCGAGGACAAGGCCCTGGTCGAGTCGTTCCAGAAGGGCGAAGACATCCACGCGCGCACCGCCGCCATCGTGCACGGGATCCTCCCGAACCTCGTGACGCCCGAGCTCCGGAACCAGGCCAAGATCGTCAACTACGGCCTGATGTACGGCATGGGCGCGTCGCGGCTCGCCAACGAGACCGGCATGCGCCCGCCCGAGGCCAAGAAGTTCATCAAGAGCTACTTTCGCGCGCTGCCCGGCGTGAAGGACTACCTCGACCGCTCCCTCGAGCACGCCCGCACCGAGAAAGAGGCGCGGACGATGTTCGGCCGCCGACGCGCGCTCGGCGACATCGACTCGACCAACGCCATGCAGCGGATCGCGGCCGAGAACATGGCCGTCAACACCCCGATCCAGGGGGCCGCGGCGGACATCGTCAAGCGCGCCATGCTCGCGGTGCACGGAGAGCTGGTCCGCCGCGGCCTGCGTACGCGGCTGCTGCTCCAGGTCCACGACGAGCTGGTCCTCGACGTCCCGAACGACGAGCGCACCGAGGTCGAGCGCCTGGTGCAGGACGCGATGGTCGGCGCCGCCGAGCTGAAGGTGCCACTCGAGGTCACCATGGGCGCTGGCGAGAACTGGCTGGTCGCGCACTGAGCGGGGCCGCTCAGCGCGCGCACTGCCGCTGCAGCCAGGCGACGATCACGTAGCCTTCGGCGGTGTGTCGCGGTCCCGGCAGGCCCGCGACCCGGCGGGAGCTGCAGTGCAGCAGGCGCGAACGGAAGAACTCGAACAGGATCGAGCCGCTGTCTCGCGCCGCGTCGTTGACGCGGCTGTCGAGCTCGATGCTGGTCAGGCCTTCGTCTGCCATCCGCCTGGACAGCCGCTGGAGCTCCTCCGACGACGTCCCGAACAGAAACTCGCGGAATGCCTCGAGCTCCACCGCGCCGTAGCCGCCGCTGGTGAAGAAGTCGACGAACTCCTCGTCGGCGCCCTCGGTCATCAGCTGCACCAGCTCGGAGCTCCCCGCGAGCGAGCCGCCGACGACCCGCACCCGCAGCCGCGCCTCCCAGGTCGCGTCGAGGATCGGGAAGAATTCGTGCACGCGCCAGGTCAGGCGGTTCCCCCACAGGTTGGCGAGGCTCCGCACGCCCTGGGCGCGCACCTCCCGGTCGACCGAGGCGTCCGTCACCACGTCGACGAGCACCTCCTCCACCAGCCGCGTGTGCACGGCCGTGCGCAGCCGGCGCGCGGCGACCTCGCGGAGGTGGCGCGCGACGCCTTCGTCCTCGAGGCTGCCGGTCAGGTGCCAGACCATGCGCAGGAAGTTGATCTGCGCCATGTTCATCGAGCGGCCCACTAGCGCTTGGGTCGGCGCCCGGAACGGGAACGTCGCGAGGTCTGCTGCGACCATCTGGTCGACCAGCGTGTCGAGCCCCCGACGCTTGCCGTAGAGGACCTGGTCCTGGAGCGGCGACGGGTAGCGCTCCAGCAGCGCCGCATACATGCGGAGGCTGTGGAGCTGGTGGCGGATCATGCGCACCGAGTCGAAGGCGTCCTCGCTGCGGCTCTGCTCCAGTTCTTCGACGACGTGCTGCCGGTACGCAGGACCGGCGTCAAGTCGATGTCGATCGCCCCCTGGGACTGGCTCGTACGTGTGACCGGTGTCGACGAGGTGCTGACGGATCTGGTCGCGCGTCCCCGGT
>CAZTQF010000491.1:0-3084 GCA_964615255.1 uncultured candidatus Brocadiaceae bacterium
CAGCTGCGACGGGCTGCGGCGCTCGTCGTCGACGAGCCGCCCGACGGTGATCCTATCGCCCCCCAACAGCGCCTGCACCAGCTCGTGGGCGAGGCCGCCGTCCACAAGCTCGGGGTGGAGCGCCGCGCCGGTCCTGGCGACGTCGGGCGCGTGGCGGACGTAGGCGGCGGCGTGCTCGAGCAGCGTGAGCGCGTCCGGCTGCAGGCAGCCCGGCGCGCGCTCGAGCATCGCCGCGGCGAAGCGGCGCGGCAGCTGCTCGACGACGTCCGGGTCGCCGCCCAACGAGCGCACGCGGATCTTCCACCAGCTGAAGCTCCGGTCGAGCAGGCCCGCGGAGCCGAGCGCGACCGCCGCGGCGAAGTCGTCGACGACCACCTCCAGCCCCCCGCGGACGTCGTCTGCGGGGCCACCCCAGCCGCCGCCGGACTCCAGCTCGGCGACGAGCTCGAACCTGCGGGCGGACAATTCGGCGGCGATGGAGGCGCGTTCCATGGCGCCCCCATCGGCGCCGCGAGCGCGCCGCTGCGTGGGGACTATCCCCGATCCGCGGACCCCGGCTTGGCGGCAGCCGTCGACGCAGCGCCGCAACCCCGGTCCCACGGGTGTCACGAGGAGCGCCGCGAGACCGGCAGGAGGTGGCAAGAAGCCCCCCCAACACATAACTTTCCCGGGCTGCAGACCCCTCCCGAAGACCGTGCCAGCATGACGTCCGCCACCCAGACCGACTTCGCCCTGATCCAACAGGTCGCGCGCCGCGCCTTCGCGCACATGGTCGCGATGATCCACGTCGCCAACCACCGCGCCGACGCCGACAAGACCGACCCCAAGGTCGGCGGCCACCCGGCCGCGTGCGCGTCGAGCCTCGACTTCATGGCGGCGCTGCACCTGGTCGTGCGCAACCCGGGCGACTACATCTGCTGCAAGCCGCACAGCTCGCCCGTCGACCACTCGCTGCACCACGCGATGGGCCTGTTCCGGCACCCGGACGGGGAGTGGTTCGACGAAGCAGAGAGCGAGGCGGTGATGCACCGGCTGCGCAGCTTCTCGCACGACGGCAAGCCGGTCTTCCAGAGCTACCACGCCGAGGCCGACCCGGACAGCTGGCGCTTCTTGCCGTCGGGCTCGGTCGGCATCCCGCCCGTGGTCGCCGTCTACCAGGCGCTCGCCTACCGCTACGCCAACCAGCACGGCTGGGACGTCGACGAGCCGCACTTCTGGTGCATGATGGGCGACAGCGAGTTCCGCGAAGGCTCGCTGCTCGAGGTGCTGCCCGAGGTCGCCGAGCGTGAGCTGGGCAACGTGACCTGGATCATCGACTACAACCGTCAGAACCTCGACGGCACGCGCATCCCGAACAACCGCGGCCTGCAGGGCACCGACGCCGACCGCATCGAGCGCACCGCGGTCGCCAACGGCTGGGAGGTGATCCAGCTGCGCCACGGCAACTTCCGCGAGTCGATCTTCAAGAAGAAGGGCGGCGACGCGCTGCGGCGCGTGTTCGAGCGCGGGCTGACCGACTACCACTACCAGGCGCTGATCTGGAAGCGCGACCCGCAGCTGATGCGCGAAGCGGCCATCGGCGCCGAGCCGTCCGCCAAGAAGCTGATCGAGTCGCTCCGTGACGAGGACGTCGTCAAGCTCTACTACGACACCGGCGGCCACGACCACGAGGCGATCGTGGAGGCCTTCGAGGCCTCCAAGAAGGACCGGCTGCGCCCGACGCTGATCCTGATGCACACCGTCAAGGGCCGCGGCCTCGAGTGCGTCGCCGCCAACGGCAACCACTCCGCGATGCCCGACGAGAAGGAGGTCGTCGCGGTCCTCGAGGCGCAGGGGCTGTCGATAGAGCGGCCGTTCGTGCGGCTCGACGCCGACAGCGAGGCCGGCAAGTTCGCCGCTCATCGCGGCCTCGAGCTGCGCCTCGGCATCGAGGCCCTGGAGGCGCAAGCCCTGGCGAACCGCCAGCGCGTGCAGGCGCAGATCGAGGAGCAGGGCGGCCTGCCCAGCTCGCTCGACATCAACCTCAAGCTCGCGCCGACCACCCACACCCAATGGATGTGGGGCCAGCTCGCGGCCAAGCTGATCCGCATCGGGGTCTACGACGAGCTCAAGCAGGCGGGCAAGGAGAAGAAGGCCGGCAAGGAGCTCACCGAGGCCGAGGCGAAGTGGAACCCGCTCGCGGACCTGATGATGACGATGGCGCCCGACGTCGGCACCTCGACCAACATCAACCCGGCGATGGACGAGAAGATCTTCGGCCCCAAGCACGACGAGAACTGGGAGTCGAAGCTCGAGCTGCACGAGCGACTCCGGCCCGAGCTGGCGCCGACCGACGAGGCCTGGACCCGCCACATCCGCTTCGAGATCGCCGAGGCCAACTGCATGACCGCGGTCGGCAGCTTCGGCAAGATGGACGACGTCGCCGGGATCCCGTTCCTGCCGATGATGACGGTCTACGACTTCTTCATCAAACGGGCCCTCGACCAGCTCTACTACAACCTCTACTGGGGCAGCTCGTTCATCCTGGTCGGCACGCCGTCGGGCATCACGCTGGCGCCGGAGGGCGCGCAGCACAGCTGGAAGAGCGACATCCAGATCCCGAACCTGATCACCTGGGAGCCGGCGTTCGCGATCGAGATGGAGTGGATCCTCTGCGACGCGATCCGACGTCACTTCTCGCGCGACAACAAGGGCCGCAGCGGCGTGATGATCCGCGCCGTGACCCGCGCGCTGAACCAGAAGGACCTGACGCGCTGGCTGAAGCGTCAGGCGCAGTTCAAGACCGACATGCCCGACGGCGCGCTGCTCGGCCTGACGGCCGAGGACGGCGGCCTGCACGAGGCCGAGGTGCCGACTTTGTCCGAGGCCGAGATCCTCGCCACGATCAAGGAGCACTCGCTCGCGGGCGGCTTCCGCCTGATCGACTGGCGCGGCTACAACGGCTACAACCCCGGCGAGAACGTCGTCGAGCTGTTCGTCATGGGCGCGCTGGTGCCCGAGGCGATCGCCGCCAGTGAGCAGCTGCTCGACCGCGGCGTCTACGCCAACGTCACGGTGGTGTCCTCGCCGGACCTCTTGTGCGGC
>CAZTQF010000492.1:0-3080 GCA_964615255.1 uncultured candidatus Brocadiaceae bacterium
CACCTCGTGGCCCTGCTCGACCAGCGCCTGGGCCAGGCCGCTCACGTGCTGCTCGACCCCGCCGACGCTGTCGGGCGGCAAACCGTGGCTCAGCAGCAGGATGCGCATGGACGCACGATGCCCCGCTCCGGACTCGATTCCACCCTTGGCAAGGACAACTCAATGCGCGCGCGCCGCCGGTCCGATCCAGAGTTGACGACGCCCCGTGGCGTCGCTACCGTGCTTCGCCCTTCCGAACCGGACACCCTCCATGAAGCTCAAGGTCACCAACTCCAAGACGAAGCGCGCCAAGAAGGTGGGCTTCCGCACGCGCAGCAAGACCGCGGGCGGCCGCAAGATCATCAAGCGCAAGATCCGGCGCAGCGGCAAGTTCCGCGTCGGCTAGTCGATCCGCCGCCGCGCGGGGCGGCTGGTAGGATCTGCGGATCGGTGGCATGCTGCCCAGATGGCCGTCGCGCGCCCCCGCCGAAAGCCGTCCCTCCGGACGAAGCTGATCTTCGCAGTGGCCATGTTCGCGATGGCCGCGCTCGCCGCCGAGGCCGGAGTGCGACTCCTGATGCCGGCGGGACGCCTGCTGAGTCCGACGGCCATCGAGACCTTCCATCAGCGCGCCCAGGCCGAGGCCGTGATGATCCAGGACGACCCGGAGTTCGGCCACGTCCCGGTCCTTGACGGCGCGTGCTACGACCGCTTCGGCCTGCTGCGAGGCTGGGGGACCCGCTCTGGTGACGCGACAAAGCTGCCGGGCCTGCGACGCGTGCTGATGCTCGGCGACTCGGTCACGCGCCGGTCGACGATCACCGCGCCGCTCCGCGACCTTTGGAGAAGTGGCGAGGCGGAGCTGCTCAACGCGGGCGTCGAGAGTTGGAACCCGGTGCAGGAGGTCGCCTCGTATCTCCGCCTGCAGCGCGAGCTCGAGGCGGACCACGTGATCCTGTGGCTGCACAACAACGACCTGAGCGAGACGACGGTGGCCTGCTTCGACCAGGGCCAGTTCACGCTCTGCAACCCCGGGGCCTTCGTGACGGTCGACCCGGCCTGGTACGGCAGGAGCATCCTCTACCAGCTCTACGTGCACAGCCGGCACACGGACCGCATGCGCCCCGAGCACTACACCTTCCGGGCAGCAGAGGTCGAGGCCGCGCTCGCCGAGCTGCGGGACGAGGTCGTCGGCCGTGGCGCGCGCCTGACCGTCGCCCTGCTGCCGATCTTCTCGCTCGAGCAGGACTGGCAGCCGCACGAGCGCCGGGCGCGCGAGCTCGAGGTCGCGATGCTCGATCGGCTCGGCGTCGAGTGGTTCGACCTGCAGCCCGCGCTCGAGGAGCTGGCGTCGACAGGCGCAGCGGTGCGCGCGACGCCGAACGACGTCTTCCACCCCAACGACCTCGCCGGCGCGCACCTCGCGCGCGTCGCCGCGGAGCAGCTGGGCGCGGCGCCCAAGGTCGCCGCCGCGGACGCGCTCGTCGGCGACGGCCGCTGACCCGCCGGGTCACCTAGCCGAGCCACAGGAGCGTCAGGCAGAAGGCGCCGCCGAGCATCGCGAGCGCGCCGAGGAGCCGCCAGGGCTGCTGCCCGCCGCGCCGCGCTGTGGCCGCGCCGCCGGCCGCCACGGCCACGAGGCACGCGCAGCTCAGATCGCGCGCGCGCTCGGCTTGCGGCGCCCAGGTCACGACCAGGTAGAGCGTCGCCGCAGCGATCAGCGCCGGCAGGCACACCGCTGCGCCCAGCCGCTCGGTCCAGGTGCGCCCGGTCTCGTGGTGCCGGCAGCTCATTGCGCGCGACCGCGGGGGCGCGGCAGCCACGTCTGCGCGAGCCGGATCCCGACGAGCGCTGCCGCCAGCGCGCCCAGGCCCCCGCTGGCGAACATCGCGCCGACTGCTTGGTAGGGCACGTCGTCCGGATAGACGTCGAGGGCGAGGATCGCCAGCGCGGTCGCGAAGCAGCCGACGAACCCGCCCAGGACGGCGCCGAGCGCGGCGAAGCTCGCGGCGCAGGTCCATCGCGCGATCCGCGCGCCGAGCGGTGGCCGGGTCGAAGGCGGATCCGCGCGCACCCGGGCCCCGCTAGTTGCCGGGCAGCTGCGTCTTCAGGAAGGCCATGTCGTTCGCGAACTGCCCCAGGGCGTCGCGGTCGGGGTCGCTGATCTTTTTGTACTTCGCGGTGACCCTCACGGTGCCGTCGTCACCGGCGGGCTCCACGCCGCCGCCCTCGGCGACGAACTCGAAGAAGCTGCGCTTGATCATCTTCACCTGGAACTTCAGGTGCATCTCGCCGCCGTCGTAGAACAGGGTCTTGGCCTGGTCGGCGCTCACGCCGGCCTTATCGCCGTTCCAGAGGAACTGCATCTTGGTGCCGTCGACATTGGCGATCTTGCCGACGAGCACCTTCTTGCCGCCGAGCTGCTGGTTGCGCGTGTCGTCGGGGAACGTGACCAGCACCTTCTCCTGGTCCACCGGCGCCTCGCCGGTCAGCTCGCGCTTGTTGAGGTGCTTGACGATCGCCTTGGTGGCCTCGGCCTCGTCCGCGTGCAGGTCGATCAGTCGGTCGATTCCGACCTTCGTCATGACGTCGCGCACGAACGACGACGGCTGCGCCACGACCAGTTCGCCGTCCTCGGCCCGGCAGCGCTTGTGCGCCTTGATCACCGCGCCGAGCGCCGTCGAGTTGATGAACTTGACGAGCCTCATGTCCAGGATGAGGTGGTTGACGCCGCGCTCGAGCTGATCCTCCACCGCGTCCATCAGGTCGGGGCAGTAAAACGTGTCGAACTCGCCCTTCAGGGTCAGGGTCGCGTAGTCGTCGTGCTGGGACTTGTCGATCTTCATGGCTTGAACTCGAGCCGCGTGAGGGGCGGCGCTCGGCGAACGATTCTGGCGCCTGCGTAGGCGCGACGCAACGCAGCGCTGCACGCAAACCGGGCGGACGGCGCGCGCAGGGGCGCCCTGGACGAGCGCCGCAAATGGCCGGCGCCGGCGCTGGCCCGGCGCGGACCAGTCGATAGAGTTCGGGCACCGCATGCAGTGGCCCTGGATGAAGAAGCGCAGCGACGCCCGCCCGGCCGGGGCGCCGCGCACAGAGGA
>CAZTQF010000493.1:0-3055 GCA_964615255.1 uncultured candidatus Brocadiaceae bacterium
TGACGGCGACCGCAAGCGAGCGAGCGGCGAGCGGATCTTCCTGCCCGGTCAGGAGACGCCGATCCCGCTCGGCAAGGACACCGCCGAGATGCTCTTGGTCGCGGCGATTCGCGACGAGGCGCACCGCTTCGCGATCACCTACCACCGAAAGCAGCGCGGCAAGATCACCAGCGCGCTCGACGACATCCAGGCGTCGGGCCGACGCGGCGGCAGGCGCTGCTGCGCCACTTCGGCTCGCTGACGCGGCTCAAGCAGGCGTCGCGGCAAGATCTGCTGGCGACGCCCGGGGTGCCCGAGGCCGTCGCCGAGCAGGTCTACCGCTTCTTTTCGTCGACGGCCGGGAACTGATCGATCGGCAGGGTGGTCCCGAATGCGCCGTAGGTGTCGGGGACCTCGCCGTTCGCCAGCAGCATCGCGCGGTGGAATTGGTGGGGCCTGAGCTCGATCAGCAGCGCGGGCGTCTGGGTCGCGAGACCGTTTTGGACGGGGCCTCCGATGACGCCGATGAAGGCGCTGCCGCGGCCGCGCGGGACCTTGACGCCCGCGGGGTAGTAGCGGAACGAGGACCGGGCGGTGCGGCCGCCGGGGAGCTCGATCTCCTCCGCGAGGTCGTCCCCTGGCAGCAGCAGCGCGTCCGCTGGGAGCTGCTGCGCCGTGCACAGCTCGGCGAGGTCCCGCGGCCGGCGGCCTTCGCGCGCCTCGAAGTCCTCGAGCGCGTCGTGCACGGCCTGGAGCTTCGCCCTGGCGACCGCGAGGTGCATCTCGTCCTCCATGAAGTCGCTCATCAGCGGCGCCAGCATCGTCGGGTAGGCGAACAGCAGCGCGGTGAGCTCAAGCCCGCCCGAAGCGCTGGCCTGCACGAGCGCGACGGAGTCCTCGGTGCGTCGGATCACGCCGCGCCCCTTGCCGAGGTGTCGGGCGACGACGTCGGGCTCGGGCAGGTCGTCGCTCGTGACGGGTGGCGGCAACTCGTTGAAGCCGCTGCGCTCGAACAGCGGCAGCCAGGTCTCGTAGAAGGCCTCGTAGATGGCGGCCGGGTCGTAGCGGAGGTCGAAGCTGGGGAGCACCGCTCCGTCTCCCGCCGGCGCGGTCATCTCGCCGACGTCCATGGCGACGGCGTCGCCGCGCTGCGCCTTGAGGAGCGCGCGCAAGCTCCTGGCTGACTCCGCGACGTGCAGCTCCTCGCCGACCACGCACCACGCGGGCTGCAGTCCCGACGGCGCGCCGGGGATCTTCAGCACCGAGACCTCGACGTCGCCGTAGCGCACCTTCTTGACCGCGAGCTCTGGCGGGAGCGCCGAAGAGATCACCTGGTCCAGCGCGGCGGGGTCCTCGAGGCCGAGGGTCAGGTAGAGGCGCGGGATCAGGCCCCCAGGCGCCGGCGCGCAGCAGGCGAGCGCGACGCCGCCGTCGAGGGCCGCGAGGAGTCCGTCCACGAGCGGGTCGGGCAGCGCGAAGTCGTCGTCAGCCGCGACCAGGCCGTCGTAGGTCTTGCGCAGGTCGAGCGCTGTACGCAGCTGCACCATGCCGCCCTCGGGCAGGCCTTGGTCGGGCAGCGGTTGGTCCCGCTCGGAGAGGAACGAGCCGACGCCGCGGAGCGGGCCGGCGACGTCGAGCTGCACCACGTCGTAGATCAGCCCGTCGACGAAGCGCGCGCTCCACGTGACGCGGTCGACGGCCTCCAGGCCGAACAAGGTCCACTCTGCGGGCCCGTCGAAACCGGCCGCGGTCAGCATGTCGTTGTAGAGGTCCACGTGGACGTCCAGGCGCACCTCGGCGTCGCTGTGCGCAGGGGCAGGGCCGACGCTGCCGCTGGCGTCGATCACGCCGTTGCCGTGGATGAACCGCCCCGGGAGGTGCAGCATCCACTGCTGCTCCGGCAGGCCGCCCAGGCCGGCGTCGGCCCAGCCCTCGGGCAGCGCGAACGCGTGGGCGGCGAAGCTGGAGACCTCGGCCTCCGGCACGTCGACGAACAGGGTCGAGCGCGCGCGCCGCCTGGCCTCGGCGTCGAAGCGTGACGTCCACTGGCCCTCGTAGCGCGGCCGGCAGGCCAGGTCGCGCACGAAGAAGGGCGCGAGGTTCCGGTCGGGGTCGGGGTGCAGCAGGACGCGCAGCTCGGCCGACTCCAGCTCGTGCACGGGGCGCTCGAGCACGCGCCACACCTCGCCCTGGCCCATGCGGTAGAGGCTCGCGATGACGGCCGGCGGCGGCTGCTGGTCGATTCCGAGCTGGTGCATCGCCAACCACGTCTCGGTGCGGCGGTGGATCCGGCTTCCTTCGAAGCGCGCCGCGAGCCGGCCGCAGCGCAGCGCCTCCGGGTCCTCGAAGAGCCCGCCCAGCGCAGAGCCTTGCCACTGCTCGAGCAGCTGCGGGACCTTGGTCGCGCGCGCCTCGAAGAGCGCCTTCAACGAGCTGAGGTAGGTCGTCCCCTGCGCGGAGAGGGCGGCGGCGCAGGCGGTCGACGCGAGCAAGGCAGCGCGGAGCATGATCTGGTTCTACCCGCCCGAGTTGGTCGGGCGCCAGCGCTCGCGGGCCTTAGGTGTGGGAGCTACTCCGCGTCATCTGCGAGCTTCGTCACGCGCACGCGCTCTGCGCGGCGGTTGTTGGCCTTGGTAACCTCGAAGCGAAAGCCCTTGACGTCGAGGTGCGAGCCCGAGGCCGGCACCTTCTCCAGCCGGTCGGCGAGGAAGCCCGACAGCGTCTTGCGCTCGGTCTCCACGTCATCGATGCCCAGCCGCTGGAACACGTCGGCGACCTCGGCCACGCCGCGGCACAGGAGCGCGCCGTCGGGCCGCTCGACGATCTCGGTCGCGTCGGTGTCGAACTCGTCTTCGATCTCACCGACGATCTCCTCGAGCACGTCCTCGAGCGTGACGATGCCCTCGGTCGAGCCGTACTCGTCGACGACGATCGCCATGTGCCGCTTGCTGACCTGGAACTTGCGCAGCACGTGGTTGAGCGTCGCGGACTCGGGCACGATCAGCAGCTCGATCGTCAGCGTCTCCCAGTCGGGCTCCGGCCGCTCACGGAGCGAGAACAGGAGCTCCTTGGTGAG
>CAZTQF010000494.1:0-3046 GCA_964615255.1 uncultured candidatus Brocadiaceae bacterium
CGGTTGTCGAGTGGCGAGTTGGCCAGCGCCTCCTTGGTGCGCTCGGTCAGGTCGACCTCGATGACCCGGTAGCCCTCGAGCGAGCCGTCCTCGCGCGGGTCCACGTCGTACTTGGCCTTCTTGAGGTCGAGCGCCTTGAAGCTCGCGGTGTTGAGCAGCAGGATCCCGTCTCGCTTGAGGTGCGGCAGGTGCACCTTGAGCGCCGCGGGGTTCATCGCCACCAGCACGTCCGGCGCGTCGCCAGGAGTGTGGATGTCGAAGCTCGAGAAGCGCAGCTGGAACGCGCTCACCCCCGGCAGCGTGCCCGCGGGCGCGCGGATCTCGGCGGGGAAGTCCGGGAACGTCGCGATGTCGTTGCCCATCAGCGCCGTCGTCCGCGTGAACTGGTCGCCGGTGAGCTGCATGCCGTCGCCGGAGTCGCCGGCGAACCGGATCACCACCTGGTCCAGTTCCTGGACGTTGCGGTCGGGAGCGCCCTGCCCGGGCCCTGCAGTCGTGGAGGATCCTGTCATCAGCGTGCTTCGAGGTGCGGAATGATAGCCAACGCCCCGACGACGGTCACGCGCGAGCCCCGGCGCCGCGCCCGAAGGCCTGCTAGCGGAGGGTCGAGAGCCGCCGGAACGTCCGCAGCGTAGCGCGCGCGAGCTCGAGCACCTCGTCGGCCTTGCGCTGGGTGAACAGCTCGATCGCCTCCTGGACGCTGGTCACGGCCTGCACGGAGAACGTGTCCGCCTTGACGGCCTGCACGACGTCCACGTCCAGCATCAGGTCGCCGACGTTCGTCGCCGGCAGCACGACGCCCTGTCGACGGTTCAGGTTGCGCGCCTTGCACAGCCGGAAGAAGCCCTCGATCTTGTCGTTGACCCCGGCCACCGCCTGCACCTCGCCCTTCTGGTTGACGCTGCCGGTGATCGCGAGGTCCTGGAGCAGGGGCACGTTCGCCAGCGAGCTGAGCAGCGCGAGCAGCTGCGCGAGCGACGCGCTGTCGCCCTCGACGCCGTTGTAGAGCTGCTCGAAACAAATGGTCGCCTGCATGCAGAGCGGGCCCTCGTCGCCGAACTGCTGCAGCAGGAAGCCCTCGAGGATCATCACGCCCTTGTCGTGGATCGGGCCGGAGAGCTGCGCGAGCCCCTCGATGTTGACGAGCCCCGACCGCTGCGCGGTCGCGACGCCCGAGTTGCAGGTGATCCTGCAGGGCCGCCCGAACTCGATCGTGCCAGTGTCGAGCAACGTCAGCGCGTTGATCTGCCCCACCGCCGCGCCGGTCGTCGTCAGCTCCATGTAGCCGGCGGCGTAGCCGCGCTCGGTGAGCTCTTGGGCGAGGTCGTGGCGCTGCCGCTGCATCGAGAGCGCCTGTTCGACGTGACGGCGGGTCACCAGCTTGGCGCGCGACAGCTGCGCCTGGTAGGCCGACTCGCGCGCCAGGTCCCCGATATCGCTGAAGCGCGTGATCAGCCGGTCGCGCCGGCCAGCGCAGCGCGCGCCGAACTCGGCGATGGCGGCCATCGCGTCGGGGGACAGCGCCACCAGCTTTTCGCTCTCGGCGAGCCACTGCAGGTAGTCGGCGTAGCGCCGCAGGCTGTTCTTCTTCACCGGGATCGTGCTGTCGAACTCGGCGTGGATCTTGAACACCTGCGGAAACTGGACGTCTTCTGCCGCCAGCGTCTCGTAGACGCCCGGCTCGCCGATGAGCACGACCTTGAGATCGATCGGGATCGCCTGCGGCTGCAGGGAGCCCGTGTGCGTGCCCGCGCCCTGGTCGAACTCGCGGATCTCCAGCAGCCCGGACTGCAGCACGCGCTTGAGCTGGGTCCAGACGCCCGGCTCGGCGAGGACGTCGAGGCAGCGCAAGACCAGGTAGCCGCCCTCGGCGCGCAGCAGCGCGCCGGGGTGGATGCGCGTCGGGCCAGCGCCCGCCTCGTCCCCGCTCACGGTGCCGAACAAGTTGCCGAAGCTCGGGTTGGTCTCGATGACGATCGGGCACTCCTCGCCGAGCGACGACTTCACCACCTTGGCCTGGAACTCGGCGAGGTGCGCGTCCTCGCCCGGCTGCGGCAGCTCCAGCGCGGCCCCATCCTCTTCGGCGTCGCTCTCTGACCCGACGAACTGGGGCAGATTCTGCTCGATGAACTCGCGCGCTGCGTCGAGCCAGTCGGCGACCTGCGGCTGCGGCCAGCGCTTCACGAAGTCACGCTGGTGCCGCTGCAGGATCTTCCAGGCCAGCTGGCGATCCATCGCCTGGACCTCCGCCTCGGCGCGAGAGAACTCCTCGTGGATGCGCTCGCTGACTTCGTCGAGCCGCTCGACGAGCTGGTCGCGGTGGCGCAGCAGCAGGTGCCGCTCGTCGTCCGAGATCTTGCCTTCGAACACGAGCGCCGAGAGCGCGTCGAGCGTGACCGGCTCGCCGTCGACGACCGGGTAGATGTCGGCCGTCGAGGTCCCGTTCTGCGCCTGGAAGGTCACCACCGCGCAGCCCTGCTTCTGGGCCTGGCGCTGCAGCGCGTCCATGATCCGCCGCTCGCGCGTCGCGCTCGCGCGCCGCACCACTCGCCGGGACATCCGGTGCGGCCGCGAGCGCAGCGCGCTCAGCAGGGCCCCGTGCATGCCCGCGCCCAGCGCGAGCAGCTCGTCGCGGAACGCGCGGCCCTCGCCGGGCGGCAGCGACACCAGGAGCGGCCGGTTGGGTTCGCGGAAGTTGTGCACGAAGACGCGGTCGGGCACGGCGCGGCACGTCGGCTGAAGGTCGCGCAGCAGCATCTCGACGACTGCGGTGCGGCCCGAGCCCATCAGGCCGGACACGAACAGGTTGTAGCCCTGCGCGCGGATGGAGAGCCCGGCCCGCAGCGCCCCCATCGGGCGCTCCTGGCCGACCAGGAAGGTCGCGGTCGGCGGCTTACCGGAGGGCTCCAGCGGCTTGCACGTCCAGCGCAGCTTCTCCGCGGGGACTGGACCGCCGCGGCCGCCGCGGCCGGGGCGGCGGACGCGCGGCGGAGCCAGGCGGCGGCTGGGGTCTCCCCGCTCCGGGCGGTCGGTCACGCGCGCGCCA
>CAZTQF010000495.1:0-3039 GCA_964615255.1 uncultured candidatus Brocadiaceae bacterium
GTAGGACTCCAGGAAGCGCACGTCGAGCGCGTTGGCGAAGTACTGGCGGGACCGCACCAGCCCGCCGGCGCGGACCTCGACCAAGACGTTCTTCTGCCAGAACTGCTGGGGCAGCGGGTAGGTCTCCTGCGTCTTGGCCGGGTCGAGCGCGCGCGTCTCCTGGAAGTTCGGCTTCACGAACGCCGCGGCCGCGCCGTCGGGGCCTGCGAACGGCTGGGCCGAGAACGCGAACTCGACGTCGAGCTCGTAGTAGCGCACCTCGACCTCTTGCAGGTTCTTGTAGCTGACCGCTACGTCGCGCCCGGCCACGGCCAGTTCGAGGGCCGGCGCGGTCGCGGCGAGCGTCTGGGGCGTCTGCTCTTCGCCGCGGTTGCGCGGCTTGCCCTCAGCTTCGTCGAGCTGTGCGAGGACCTCCCGGAACCGCGCGCGCCAGTGGGTCGCGGGGTGCTCAGCGCGCTTGGTCGCGAGGCGCCGGGCCGTGGCGACGTCCCCGGTGAAGAAGCACAGGTAGGCGGAGAGGTAGTCGTACTGCACCGCGGTCTCGATCGCGTTCGCGTCGACCTTCGCGAACGCCTCGAGCGCCTCTTCGACGCGGTCCTGCAGGAGCAGGTAGTAGGTGACGGCCAGCCAGTCCCCGCTGCCGAGGCTGGTGCGGTAACCGAGCACGTCCATCAGCGCGGCGTACTGGTTGGCGAGGTCCTTGTTGCCGAAGACGCGCTCGCTGCCGAGCTGGTGCGCGCGCTGGTGCACGAGCGGGCTCAGCTCCAGGTGCCGGAACGTGCGTCGCTCCTTCGGGTCGATCTCGACGAGGGGGGAGGCGAGGGCCTTGCCGCAGCGCGCCAAGAAGTCACCGCGGTGCTGCAGGTACTCCGTGGTGGCCTGCGGGTCTCTGTGCAGCAGCGCGTAGGACCAGACCGTCGCGTCGAACGCGTGCCGGCGGCGCAGCTCGGACAATAGCGCCTCGTAGAACGCGCGGTCGCGGAGCCGCCAGCAGGCCTTGGTGAGGTCGAGCCGCTGCACGTTGTGGGCCTGCAGGAAGGAGATCACCTCGGCGGGGGATCCCTGCTGCGAGACGTGCTCCCACGACGTCGTGTCCACTGCGCTCGGCTCAGCGACGACCTCGAAGCGCTGCGCCGGCGCGAACGCCGCGAGCTGTCCCTTCTCGGCGGCGTGGACCGGGTAGTGCGCGAAGCTGCCCGTCCCCGGGAAGTAGAACGAATACTCCAGCGTCTGCGTCGCGAACGGGGCCAGCGCGAGCTGTCGCCCCCGCGTCCAGAGGCCGCGCTGGAGCGGCACCGCGCCCGCGGGGACCTGCAGCAGCACGTCGGCGACGCGCGCGCGCGACGACGGGTTGGTGACCACGATCTGGCATCCGTAGGCGACGTCCACCAGGAACTCGCCGGTCACGAACGCGTCGCGCCGTTCGCCGTCCACCCAGCGGTAGCGGTCGTCGAGGCGGAAGAAGTTCTGTCCGAGGAGGAGCGGCTCGGTGTCCTGGGCGCGCTCCGCGGGAGCGATCTCCTTGCGGACGAGCAGCAGCGGCGACGCGGCCTCGATGGTGCGCTGCATCCCCTCCGTGCGAACTTCGTGCTCGGCGGCTTCGTAGGGGAGGTCCAGCACGCTGAGCGCGAACATCATCTCGACGAAGCTGCCGCTCGCCTGCGCGAGCGCGGTCGACACGAACGGCGCGTCGGGCGAAGCGCTCGCGTACTCGACCCAGAACGGGTTCGGGCGGATCACGTCGGTCGTCGCGTCCCCGGGCGCGCGCTGCCAGTAGTTGTGCTCCACGAGCAGGCGGGTCTCGGCCACGCCCCGATACAGCGTCTGGACCTGCTTGCGCTCCTCCAGCTCGCGGCCGAGGTAGAAGTCGTCGGCGCCGTTGGTCGGCTCGGGCGCTGAGGCGTCCCGGTCGACTCCGAGCTTCTCGCCGGCTTGGGCTTCGCTCTTGCGCCGCTTGCTCTGCGGCGCCTTGTCGTCGGCTGCGGGGCGACCGGCGAACGATCCGCCGCCGCCGCCGCCGCGCGGCGGGCCGCCTGGCCCACCGGTGCTCGGTCCAGTCGGACCCGGCGACGCCGGCCCGTTCGGCTTGAGCGCGCGCCGTGCGCTGGGGCGCGCGGACTCGCTCGGCGCGCCCTCACGCTCCAGGGAGTCCTGCAGTTCAGCGAGCCCCCCGAGCATCTGGCGGTTCCGCTCTTCGGTCCGCAGGCTGGTGCTGAGCAGCGCGAGGTCGAACAGCTCGCTGACCCTGCCGCGGTCGACCGGTGTCAGCTCGAGCGCTTCGCGGAGCATGCGGGCGACGCTCTCCTGCTCGTCGCCGCCGAGGCGTCGGGCCAGCAGGATCTTCTCGACCAGGTTCAGGCGCGCGAACCGCCAGGGTTCCAGGTAGGAGCGGACGTCTCGCTCCAGCAGCCACTCGTCCAGGAAGGTCTTGTCGAGCTTGTCGGCGAGGAACGGCCGAACCACCGACCGGAAGAACTCGGGGTCCTTCTCGTGCAAGAAGAAGTGCAGCTCGTGGCACGCGTGCTCGCCGTACAGCTCGAGCTTGCGGTCGCGGGAGAGCGACGGCCACTCCAGCAGGAAGGCGAACTGCTGCAGGCTCGGGTCCTTGCTGATCGTGGTGAACAGCTGGAAGGCGCCGGCGAGCGTGTCGTAGACCTCGAGCTCCTGCGCTGCCGAGGCGTCGATGGTCACCTCTGCGCCGGCGGTCACGAACTCGATCCGGCGGTCCTCGAGGAAGTGCTGCGCGGCAGGCAGCGCCTTGGGGAGCGTGCGCGAACGCGGGGTGAGCCGCTGCTCGGCGCGCGTCAGGGTCTCGTAGACGGTCTGGTCGCCGTCGATCGCCACGACGTGGAGCTGCTGGCCCTCGCCGAGGTCGGTCAGCGGGATGGTCACGACCCCGTCCTCGTCCGGGACGAGGTTGGTCAGCAGGCGCGATCCTTCGGGGAGATAGTCCAGGTTGGCGCGCACGCCGCCGGACGGCGCGTTCGTCGCAGGCGCGCCCGAGGAGCCGCCGCCGTCGCCGTCGGCGTTGGCCCCGCT
>CAZTQF010000496.1:0-3038 GCA_964615255.1 uncultured candidatus Brocadiaceae bacterium
AACGCCCGCCGCCGCGGGTCCTGTGGCTCGCAAGCGGTCGCGGCGGCGGCGCACAGCAGCGTGGTCACGCCGACTGCGGGCACGCGCAGGCCAAAGTCGGTCATGCCGTGCAGCAGCACCGCGACGACGCCGAACAGCAGCCCGGCGGCCGCGAGGTCCGCCGACCGCTGCATCCCCCGCAGGCGCCGACGCCAGGCGGCGGCGACCAGCGCGAAGAACGTGAGCTCGAGCGCCGCGCCCACCCCGCCGACCTCGGCGAGGAACTCGACGTAGACGTTCTCGGCGTGCTGGGCGCGGCCGCCGCGGGCGCTCTCGTCGAACAGCGGGAAGACCAGCTCGTAGGCGCCGTGGCCGACGCCGAACAGCGGGAACGCGCCCGCCATGGCTGCAGAGTCGCGGAACAGCGCGACGCGACCCTCGAGCCCGTCGGCGGGCCGAGCCGCCGAGGCCACGCGCTCGTAGACCTCGTCGAAGCCGCCGAACATCAGCGCGACCAGGGTGCCGACGACCAGCAGGCCGAGCAGCCACGCCGTGCCCCGCAGCGCGGCGGTCCGCTGCAGCACGCAGGAGAGCACGACGCCGCCGGCGCCGGTGGCGATGACGCCCATCCGCGAGCGGGACACCGCAACGGCGAACATCAGCAGGACCGCGACCAGCAGCAGCGCGCGATCCGCGGCCCGGCCGGGTTGCCGGAGGTCGGCCGCGAACGCGGTGACGTGATTGCGCACGGAGCCGCTCCGGTGCGACATGCGCGTCAACAGCAGCGCGAACACGCAGCCGATCCCGAGGTTGGTGAACTCGGCGAAGTGGCTGTAGCTGACGAACGGCCCGAGCATCGGCACATCCGGTCCCAGCGGGACCGTCGGCGCTCCGAGCTCAAAGAGGTTGGCGGCCACGCGCTGCACGCCGAGCACCGCCGCGGTCAGGGCGACCGTGAGGCACAGCCGCCGAACGCGCGCTGGGTCCCGGTAGAGCTGGACCGCGACGACGAACACCGCCGCGCAGGCGAGCAGCACCGGCGCGCCGAGGGCGGTCGCGCCAGGGTAGAGCGAGACCGGCAGCGCGCCAGGCGCGCCGCCGGCGAGCGGTGGCGCGCTGAGCTGCGCCGCCCACATGGTCGCCGTCGACGGCGCGACGGTCTCGAGGAAGCCCAACGAGAACGGCCAGGCCTGGAGCCCCACGTAGCCGGCGACGCCGAACGCGGCGCAGGCCCACCCGATGCCGCGGACTTCCGGCCCTCCGCGCCACGTGCGCAGGACCAGCAGCGCAGCGCAGCAGGCGCCAGCGAGGACGAGAACGAGGTCACTCAAGGGCAGCACGCCGCCGTAGGCGGCGGCCAACCAGGCCACCAGGCCCAGCAGCAGGGCCTCACAGGCGAGGTCGCAGGCACGGAGGACGCGCTCGATGGGCATAGGCGCGCTACGGTAACAGGTCTCCGGAGGTGTGCGTTCGGACTCTACGGCTTCGCCGCGCCGTATATCCAAGGACTTTTATCGAAGAAACTTACGATCAGGCCTTTCCATCTGCTGCGCGATGTAGTCTGGTAACACCGTAGGAGAAGGATCTGCACTTCTGCAGGTCTGCTGCAACGCACCATGCTCTACGCCCTCACTCCGATCACCGCTGTCTTGCTCGCCGCAGCTGCGCTCCCTGCCGCCGACGCGCTCCCGGTCCTGCAAAGCCCCGCCGCTGTCCAGGCGCCCGGCGCGCCCCAGGCCCCGGGGCAAGCCCTGCGTGCCAAGCAGAAGAAGGCGTCCTACCTGACGCCGCTGCTGCTCCAGCGCGCTTCGTGGGCTCGTTCTACGGCGCTGTTCCGCAGCCCGACGACGGGGACGCAGGCGACGACGCGCGCCTCCTACAACCGAACCAACAACAACGGCCCCGGTGGCCAAGGCCCGCAGGTGCCGCGCGTCCCTGCCGGCAGCGCGACCATCCCGCTCGCGCCCCAGCCGATCTCGATCTACATCCCCTAAGAATTCCACGTGACAGCGCAGCGATCGTGCTCGCGCTCTCTCAAGTTCGAACTGCCTCTCTGGGAAGAAGCGGCACGCGAACTCCATGCCGGATCTTGCCCCCGTCCTGCTAACGGCCGCGATTGTCGCGTGGCTGGTTAGTCCGCTGTGCGCCAGCCTCGCGCGGCGTCTGGGCGTCGTCGACGCTCCCGACCTGCGCAAGCGGCACCGCGCTGCGACACCGTATTTCGGTGGCGTCGCGGTGTTCTCAGCGCTCGTCGGGGCCTTGGTGGTCGCTGTTCCTCTGTTCGACCCAGGCCTCGCCGGAGGCGACGCTTCGATGGTCGGCGGTCCGATGCTCGCGCTGCTAGGCGGCGCTGGAGTCATCTTCGCGATCGGCCTCGTGGACGACGTCGTCCCCGTCCGCGCGCGCTACAAGATGCTCGCGCAGGGCGGTGTAGCCGTCTGGATGTGGAGCGCTGGTGTCCGGATCGACTCGGTGCCGCTCGTCGAGTCCGTGTTCGGCCTGGGCTGCACCTACGTGTCGCTGCCGCTGACGGTGCTCTGGATCGTTGGGATCACCAACGCCGTCAACCTGATCGACGGTCTCGACGGCCTCGCGGCGGGCATCGGCGCCATCGCTGCCGCTGCGATTTCCTGGATCGCGTTCCATACGCAGCAGCACGCGTGTGGGCTGGTGCTGGCGGCGTTGGCGGCGGCGCTGGCCGGATTCCTCATCCACAACCGCCACCCTGCGAAGCTCTTCCTCGGCGACGCCGGCAGCTTGCTGATCGGCTTCCTGCTCGCTACGTGCGCCGTTGAGACGGCGTCGAACACAGCCCAAGTCTCTGCCCTCGGCGTGCCGCTGCTGGCGCTCGCCGTCCCTCCGGGGTGCGCCGGGAACTCCTCCGGCGGCCGCGGCGGCTCCTCGTCGCGCGGCTCCGTGCTCGACGAGGAAGGGCCCCGCGAGGACGCGACGGTGAACTCGCTGCCCGCGGACGACCAGTCGATCCTGCTGGCGGCGCAGTGGTTGAGGCAGGGGCGCCTCGCCGCGTTTCCGACCGAGACCGTCTACGGCCTCGGGGC
>CAZTQF010000497.1:0-3011 GCA_964615255.1 uncultured candidatus Brocadiaceae bacterium
ATCGACTTCCTGATCGGCAACCAGTGTTCCCATGAGCTTCGAGAGGCATTCGATGTCTCTCGGAGTGAGGTTGGGAGTGGGGTCTGAGAGCTGGCCTCGAAGGATGCTGCTTGAGAGGGATCTGGGGGCTCCGGATGACGCCGAATGTACTGCAGGAATGTACTGCAAGGCCCCCTCGCCCCGCCGGCACCACAAGGGATGGTACCCGAACCCCTGATCTGGCCCATCAGAGCACAACGTACTCGACTACATGAAGAAGAAGCGGAGACGACGCTGAGGGATGGGCAGCGCATGCCGGGATCACGCGGGCAGAGCCACGCGGACGGTCCGGCATCCGCGGTCGCCCCGGACCCGGATCGCCCCGCTGCAGCACCTGGGCACAGCTGCACGCAGCCCCCCCCTCTCTTGCGGCGCAACGACAGACCAAGTGCACGGCTTCACCGGAATTTCGCGCCTGCGGGCCTTGGGAGGCATTCGGTGTCATCGTATTCTGGCTGCCATGATCACTCGATGCCAAGGGCTCTTCCTCGCCAAGGCCGTCCTCGGATCAACGACCCTGCTGGTGGCGCAAGGTGGCGCCTTCAGCGCGGAGCGGCTGATCACCAACACAGCGGACGCTGCCGTCAGCGTCTACGCGGCTGACCTGGACGGCGACGGCGACCTGGACGTGCTGTCAGCGTCTGCCTGGGACGACACGATCGCGTGGTTTGACAACACCGACGGCCTCGGCACCTTCGGGCCCAAGCGGATCATCACAACGATCGCAGACGGGGCCTACGAGGTCTGCGCGGCGGACGTCGACGGGGACGGGGACCTGGACGCGCTGTCGTCATCCCTGACGGACAGCAAGATCGCCTGGTACGAGAACACCGACGGCCTCGGCACCTTCGGGCCCCAGCTGGTGATCACCACCGCGACGCTGGGCGCCCGCGGCGTCTGCGCCGCCGACGTGGACGGCGACGGCGACGTCGACGTGCTGTCGGCTTCGTTCCACGACGACAAGATTGCATGGTACGAGAACACCGACGGCCTCGGCACCTTTGGGCCGCAAGTGGTGATCACAACCACAGCAGACGGCGCGAGGCGCGTCCGCGCCGTGGACATCGACGGAGACGGTGACGTCGACGTGCTGTCAGCCTCTGAGCTCGACGACCGCATCGCGTGGTACGAGAACACCGACGGCCTCGGCACCTTCGGGCCGCAGCAGGTGATCACGGCTACCGCCGACCTGGCGCGCGATGTCGTCGGTGCCGACGTCGACGGCGACGGCGACATCGACGTGCTGACCGCGTCTCAGTTGGACAACACGATCGCGTGGTTCGAGAACACCGACGGCCTCGGCGCCTTCGGACCACAGCAGGTGATCAGCACCTCCGCAGTCGGCGCCAACGGAGTCTACGCGACCGACGTCGACGGAGACGGTGACGCCGACGTGCTGTCGGCGTCCGCTGACGGCGTGATCGCGTGGTACGAGAACACCGACGCGCTCGGCACCTTTGGCCCGCAGCAGGTCATCACGGCTACAGCAAGCAACGCCATCGGCGTCTTCGCCAGTGACCTGGACGACGACGGCGACGCAGACGTGCTGTCCGCGTCCGCCAACGACGACAAGATCGCCTGGTACGAGAACCTGCGCACCGCGCACCTGGGCACCGGCTGCGCGGGGCTCGTGCTGCGCGCGGACGCGCCGATGCGTGTCGGGGCAGCCTCAACGGTCACGATGGACAACGTGCCGGCGGTGAGCCCGTTCGGACTCTTCATGCTCGGGTCGCAGGCGCTGCCGTCTCCGTTTGCGCTCAACAGCGCTTGCACGGCCTACATCCTCCCCAACCTGACCTACCACCTCATGCTGCCTGTCCTCGGCCGCGCGCAGCTGACGATCCCGGTGCCGAATGATGCGGCGCTGGTCGGCGTGCAGCTGGGGGTCCAAGGCACGGCGCGGAGCCTCGACCCGAGCGCCTGGCGGAGCCGCTTTGCGGTCTCCAACGGGCTGCTCTACACGATCGAGAACTAGCCGGGAGTGCGGGCGCTGGCTGCGCGCTGCGCAGCCGCGGCGCGCAGGCGGAAGCGGAGGCCGTCCGGGCGAGCGCTCGGATTCTGCGCGAAGGACGGCGTCATGCCCCTGAGCTCGAGCACGACATGGGCCACGCTCCCGGCGCGCTCAGGAGTCAGCGCTTTCGACGGCGTCCCACGGGACAACGTGCTGGATGGTCCCCTGGGGGAAACCTGAGACCTCGTACGGGTCGAAGCTGAACAGCAAGCCGCCTTCGACGACCGCGACGTTCTCGGTCACGATGGCCCGGCGGATCAAGTCCTGGTAAACGCACGGCACGCCGCGTTCGAGGACGCCCTGGCCAACCGCCGCAGCCACGCGCCGCCGATCCGTGACACCGAGCAGGCCCCTGGCGTCGACGCGCCGGCCCGTAGCGACGTCGAACGTCGCGATGTGCGTCCGGTAGTTGCTGTGGGCACCACCCGAATACCACCGCTCCGCGATCTGGACGGAGAGATACCCGCCGCTGTTGTGGAGGACCTTCGCCTCGCGACGCGTCCACCATCGCGCCACGCACGCGCTGGTCGGGTTCTCGGCGCGGCAGCTCCGCCAATCCTCCAGGAGCGAGGCCGCCTGCGCGTCGAGCGAACGGGCATCGGAGCCCTCGGTCGGCATCTCGACAAGCCGCATCAGCGCCCCGTGGAGCGCAGCGGCGCTCTCTTCCCGGCAGCCGCCCGTGACGCGCGGCACCTCCACCGAGAAGAGCGCTCCCTCGCCCTCGTCCTCAGACACCCAAGTCGGCGACCGCCGCTCGAACGGCTCGATGAGAATCGACACCTGCGGCTCACGCAGCATCGCCACGCCCGCCCCACCGAGCGCCCCGACCGAGAACGCCGACGTCATCCACCACAACCACCGCCCCACACGAACAGCCGCCACGGCGCCGATGCTAGCGACGTCGCAGCACGGATTCATGCGAGCCACGGCACGACCCCTGCACGGGTCCGGCGCGCGCGAA
>CAZTQF010000498.1:0-3003 GCA_964615255.1 uncultured candidatus Brocadiaceae bacterium
TTCAAACAGCCCTTTCATATCATCTTCTGCCGCAACGTCATGATCTACTTCGACCAGGCGAGCCGGGAGCGCGTCCTCGACCACGCGTTCCAGGTCATGAGACCTGGCGGCCTGCTGATCGTCGGCGAGTCGGAGAGCCTGCTGAGCGTGAAGCACGAGTTCGAGTACCAAAAGCCGTCCATCTTCTGCAAGCCGGTCGGCGCCGCGGCGAACGGCTGAGCGGGGTGCATCGGCCGCGGCGTTCTCGTAGGCTCCCGCCGATGCCCAGAGTCTTGAGCGAGCAACCCTCGGGAGCGGGGCGCCGGATCGGCGTCGCGGTCGCCCGCTTCAACGAGGTCGTCACCGAGCGGATGCTCGAGGGCGCGCTCGCGACGCTGCGCGACCACGGCGTGGCCGACGAGGACGTGGTCGTCACCTGGGTGCCGGGCGCCTTCGAGCTGCCGACGGCGTGCCGCTGGCTGGCGCAGCGCGGCTGCGACGCGGTGGTCATGCTGGGAGCGATCGTGCGCGGCGGCACCGACCACTACGACTACGTGTGCTCGGGCGTGACCGACGGCGCGATGCAGGTGCAGCTCGACCTCGACGTCCCGGTCGGCTTCGGCGTGCTGACGTGCGCCGACATGGACCTCGCGCTCGAACGCGCCGGCGGCGAACACGGCAACAAGGGCGCGGACGCGGCGGCCGCGGCGCTCACGATGGCCGGCCTGCGCGCGCAGCTGGACGCGGCCACGACCTGGACGGATCCGCGCGGCTGAGGTAGGCTCTGCCGCCCGCTCCGCGCCCGCCAGGCGCAGCTCTCTGCTCCTTGTCATGACCGCCCCCATCCGTCGCCGAACGCGCGCTCGCGAGATCGCCATGCAGGCGCTGTTTCAGTTCGATCTGCGCGGGCAAGAATACGGCGGCGAGGACGCCGTGGACGACGACGCGAGCAAGCTGAGCGAAGCCCAGCGCGTCGAGGCAGTCTGCCGCGCAGAGCTGCGGCGCAGCGAAGACGACGACGGCAGCGTCGACCGAAGCAAGCTCAACAGCTCGGAGCGCGAAGTCCTGCAGTTCGCCGCCAAGCTCGTGCTGGGCACGCTCGAGCACAAGGCTGCGATCGACGCCAAGCTGCAGTCGGTGACGCGCAACTGGGACCTCCGCCGGATGGCCGCCGTCGACCGGAACGTGCTGCGGATGGCCGTCTACGAGCTGATGTGGTGCGCCGACGTCCCCCACAAGGTCGCGATCAACGAGGCCATCGAGATCGGCAAGAAGTTCTCGACGGCGAACTCGGGCGGGTTCGTGAACGGCATCCTGGACCGGATCCGGATCGACCATTCGCAGCGCGCCGACGCCGCGATCGACGACCGCTGAGCGCGCCGCAGCGCCGCGGCGCCTTTTTGTTTGTGGGCGGCGACGACGCGCCCGACACTCGCGCCCGATGGTCTTCGGCAAGCTCCTCGGCGCCCTCAAGAAAACCCGCGCGGTCCTCGCCACGGGACTTTCCCGGCTGTTCTCCGGGCGACAGCTCGACGAGGCGTTCCTCGAAGAGCTCGAGGAGGTGCTCTACAACAGCGACCTCGGCCCGCTCGGCACCCGCATCGTCGACGACCTCAAGGAGTCGTACCGGCGCCGTGAGGTGCAGCGCGTCGAAGAGGTCCCCGCGCTGCTGCGCGCCCAGCTGCACGAGCGCATGAAGGGCTGCGAAGGCGAGCTGGCGCGCGCCGCCGACGGGCCCACCGTGATCCTCGTCGTCGGCGTCAACGGCGCCGGCAAGACGACCTCGATCGCCAAGCTCGCCAACCATCTCAAGCAGCAGGGCAACACCGTGCTGCTCGGGGCAGGCGACACCTTCCGTGCCGCCGCCGTCGAGCAGCTGACGCTCTGGTCGGAGCGGCTCGGCATCGACATCGTCAAGCAGGCCACCGGCGCCGACCCCGCCGCGGTGGCGTTCGACGCGACGGCCGCCGCGGTCGCGCGCAAGGTCGACTACCTGATCCTGGACACCGCGGGCCGCCTGCACACGCAGAAGAACTTGATGACGGAGCTCGAGAAGATCGTGCGCGTCGTCCAAAAGCAGCTGCCCGACGCCCCGCACGAGACGCTGCTCGTGCTCGACGGCACCACCGGCCAGAACGCGATCCGCCAGGCCAGCGAGTTCGCCAAGTCGGCGCCGGTCTCCGGGCTGATCCTGGCGAAGATGGACGGCACGGCCAAGGGCGGCGCGCTGTTCGGGATCCGCGACGTGCTGCCCGTCCCGGTGCAGTTTCTCGGCGTCGGCGAGGGCGTCGACGATCTGGAGAAGTTCGTCGCGCAGGACTACGTCGACGCGATCCTTCGGTTCGACGAGCCGGCGAGCGCATGACGGCGCGACCTGAGGCAGCCGACAGCAGCCCGACCTGGGCGCCGTGGGCGGTCCTCGCGCTGCTGGTGCTGCCCTTTCACCCGCTCTGGGTCGACTTCGAGCAGGTCCGCCGCGGCCTGCTGCTGGTGGTGACGGGAGCCCTGCTCTGCGGACTGCCGGGGCTGCGCCGCGTCCGCGCCGACGCCTTCGGCGCCGCCTTCGTCGGCGCGCTCGTCCTCGGGGCCGCCGCGCACGGCCTCGATCAGCTCGTCGTAGACCTGCCAGACGAGCAGGGCTCGTTTCAGCCGTGGGAAGCCGCGTACCGCGCGGCGCACTGGTTCGCGCTGCTGACGGTCCTGCGGCTCGGCGCGTGGACCCAGGCCGCGTCGCTGGCCGCTCCGGTGGCGACCCTGCTGCTGGTCACCAGCGCGATCGGGTTGCTGCAGCGAGGCGGCGTCTTCGAGATCGCCGGCTACGGCGTCGAGCGCGAGCCGGTGTCCACGCTGGGCAACCTCAACGTGGCCTCGGAGTGGACCGCCGTCGCCGCTGCGGCGACCGCCGCGCTGCTGCCGCGCACGCGCGGCCGGCAGCGATGGCTGGCGCTCGCAGCCCTGACAGCCGCGGGGGTCTACCTGGCCGTCAATCCGTCGCGATCAGGAAAGGTCGCGGCGGTAGCCGCG
>CAZTQF010000499.1:0-3002 GCA_964615255.1 uncultured candidatus Brocadiaceae bacterium
CGGGTCGATGTCGTGCGTCGGGTTGTCTCCGACGTAGATGCACCGGGACGGGTCCAGGTCGAACGGCGCGAGCGCGCGCTTGTAGAGCTTGGGGTTGGGCTTGCTGAAGCCCACTTGGTCGGTGAAGAAGATCGCGGACTGCGTCACGAACTCGAGCACGCCTAGGCGCACGAGCTTCTCGGCCTGCTTGATCGTGATCCCCGCAGAGATGATGCCGCGCAGCACCGGCTTGTCGGCGAGCCACTTCAGCGTGGCGTAGACGTCGTCGTAGACCTTGAGGTCGCTCTCCTTCGTGCCGTGGTAGGCGACCACGCCGGCGGCGACGATGACCGCGCGGTTGTGGCCGGCGTGTGAGGCCTGCCCCAGCCGGTCCAAGACCTTGTCGAAGTGGCCGCTGTAGTTGCTGGAGAACTCCGTGATGACGTCCTCGAGCTCGCGGATCGCTTCCTGTCGATCAGCCTGCAGTCCGGCGCGGATCATGGCGTCGACTGCGTTCCGTCGCGCCTTGTCGGCGAACACGGTCGTGGAGAACAGCGTGTCGTCGATGTCGAAGAAGATCGCGTCGAGCGGCTGGGTCATGGTCGGTGGGGCGCGGCGGAGCGCGGCGGGGGTGGTGGTCTATTTGTGGCCCATGCGGCGCGCGCGGGCAAGCCGCTGACGCGTTCATGAGCGTCCCAAAACCGCGTCGGGCCGCCCTGGTTGCCCAGGGCGGCCCGACTGCGAGCGTGTCCGTCGCGTAGGCGCGTCGACTAGCGCTCGCTCTCCTCGACGACGTCGGTGATCTGCGCCCGGACCATGACCATCAGGCTGCGGTTCTCGTCCGCGGAGCCTTCCTGCTTGAACAGGAAGGAGATGAGGGGCAGGCGCGAGAGCATCGGGATCTCGGCGCGGCGCTCCCGCGTCAGGACCTGCCGCAGGCCGCCCAGCAGCACCGTGCCGCCGTCCGGGACCTTCACGGTCGTCGAGAAGTTCGTGACCGTCAGGTTCGGGAGCTGCACCGTGACGGGCAGCGTCGAGCCGGCGAGCGACGTGGTGAAGGTCGGGATCGGGCGCTGCAGCTCGGCGACCGTCGGGTTGAGATTCAGCGTGATGTACTTCCGGTCGTTCTGAATGATCGGCTGCACGTCCAGCACGATGCCGTCCTGGATCACGTCGACCTTGGGGTCGGCGATAAAGGCTGCCTGGGCGACCTCGACGTCGAAGTCGCGCACGTAGGCCGTCTGGTTGATGACGGCGACGTGGCCGCGCCCGCGGTTGACGACGGAGAGGATCTGGCTGTTGACGATCTCGCCGTCCTGGCGCTTCTCGATGGCGCGCAGGATCAGGTTGAGCTGCGTGTCGTCGATCAGAGTCCAGCCGGCGGTCAGGCCGCCCGTCGGGCTGAGCACCCGGCCGAGGTCGTTGAGGAAGTAGTTCTCGGTGCGGGCGCGGATGTCGCCGTCGCTGCCGTCGTTGAAGAACGCGCCGGCCAGCGGGTTGGCCGCCGGGTCCCCGGTGCCGCCGTTGTCTTGGCCCTGCGAGGCGTTGTTGACGAGGCCGTTGGTGATGTCGTCGAGCGACACCGTGTCGCCCTTGTTGCCCGAGCCGCCAAGGCCGCGAATGTCGACGCCGACCTCCTGCAGGAAGTTGCGGGAGATCGTCATGAACTTCGAGTCGATGGTGACGATCGGCGTCTGGAACCGACGCATGTTCGCCAGCACCTTGACGAGCTTGTCCTGCATCTCGGGGCTCGCCGTCACGGACAGCAGCCCGGAGTCCTCGGCGCGGATCTCGACGCCTTCGGTCTCCCAGTAGGCCGGGTCGGTCGCGCTCGTCAGCGTGTCGACCAGGTCCGTCAGCTCGATGCCCGCGATCGGGTCGTCGCCTTCGCCGCCGGTGCGCGGGACGTCGCCCTCGTCTTCGGTCGGGATGTCCCGGATGGTGGGGGGCAGGAACTGCGTCTGCTGGAAGATCAGGTCCTTGACCGGGTAGATCTCGGTGATGAGCGTGCCCGACGCCTGCGACTTGTCGCCGACGACCACGACGCCGTCGCGGATCGTCCAGGCGAGGCCCTCGGTCTGGCCGACCATGTAGTTGAGGAAGTCGCGCAGGGTCATCGACGAAGCCAACTCGATGACGACCGTCAGGCTCTCGTCGTCGATGACGGTGCGGGCCTCAGGCGTGGTCAGGATATCAACGCCGGTGATCAGGCTCAGGTTCTTGAGGACGTCGAGGTAGGCGCCGGTCTCGTCGGTGTAGGTCAGGCGGCCGACCTGCGCCGTGTTGACGCGCTGGGTCAGCGCCGCGTCCTCAGGGCTGAGGAGCCGCGAGTCGCCGCGACGCGTGCTGCGCTGGTTGGCGCGGTCCCAGATCTCGTTGTCCATGACCAGGACGTCGGTCTGGGGCGTCTTCAGCTCTTCGTGCGCCTCGAGCATCTTGCGGATCTCGAGCGCGCGCTGGCGCCAGTAGTTGTCGTTGGCGGAGTCGCGCGCGCCCTTGGTCGCGGCGTTGAGCATCTCGTAGGCCAGCGAGTTGGACGGGTCCATGTCCAGCGCGCGCTGGGCGAAGTCCTGCGAGCGCTCGAACTGGCGCGCCTCGTAGGCGACCTGCGACTCCTTGATCAGGCCGTCGACCTGCGCGACCTTGCGCGCCTGGTTGCGCTCGAACTCGCGGCGCAGCTGCTCGGCGAGCTGGGCGTTCTCGGCCGCCTGGCTCTCCCGCTGCTGCTCGTCGTAGAGGCGCTCGGCCTCGGCCTTGGCCGCGTCGACCTGGGCCGGCAGGCCCATCCAGTCGACGTCGTTCTTGATCTCGATGGCGAGCGCCGCGCGGCGCAGCTCCTCGATCGCGCCGGCGAAGTCCTTGTCCGCCATGTGCTGCCTGGCACTCTGCAGCTGCGTCTGCACCGTCGAGCGCGCGCGCTCCTCGGCGATCTTCTGCAGCCGCACCACCTCGTCGCCGTAGGTCGTCAGCACGCCGATGGGCTCGCCGAGCTCTGCCTGCACCGCGGCGAGCTCACTGCGGAC
>CAZTQF010000500.1:0-2999 GCA_964615255.1 uncultured candidatus Brocadiaceae bacterium
CAACATGTAGGGCTCGACCGCGCCCTTGAACTCGCCCACGCGCGTCACCTCGACCTGCACGCCGAGCAGATCGAGCGCGTCCTTGAAGTGCATCACGTTCATGGCCGGCGACCGCAGGTCCACGCCGCCCATGTCCGCGAGCAGCACGTGGTCACACTGCGCCGCGAGCTGGTAGACGCCCACGTCGGCGTTCTCGAGGTAGCAGGTCAGGCGCTTGCCCGCCGCGCGCACGCGCGCGATGGCGCGCTCGAGCTCGCGCTGCTGCGCGAGGTTGAAGGCCGCGCCGGCAGACAGGTCGAGCAGCGCTTCCTTTCCCGGCTGCACCGCGAGGTCGTCCACCATCTCGAGCAGCACAAAGAACGCTCTGGCCTGCCCGCCGCCGCCGGTGAGGAGGCTGGTCGGGTCGAAGCCGACCTCCGGGAGGTCGGCGTAGCGGCCCGCCGGGCGCAGCAACGCGACCTGCTCGGGCTCCTGCGCCTCGTTGGTGACGTCGTCGAGCGAGGCGACGGCGCCCTTCTGTTGCGCCGAGGCCGGGGTCGGCAGCAAGGTGGAGGCGAGCAGAACCAAAACGATCGAGAGGTGCCTACGGGTCATGGGTCTGCGCAGGGTAGCCGAGACCGCCGCGATCCTGTCGCGCGCTCCGACGACGCACGCGGCGCGCGACCGATCGTTGACCTGAGCGACGCACAAGCGGCATCCTGCGCCGATGCCGGTCCCTCGCGCGTGGTGTCTGTTGCTGCTGGCGCTCTCGACAGGCTGCGCCGTGCCCCGCCACGACGTGGTCGTCTACGGCTGCACGTCCGCTGGCGTCATGGCCGCCGTGCAGGCGCAGAGGATGGGGCTGTCGGTCGTGCTCGTGGGGCCCGAAGAGCACCTGGGCGGGCTGTCGTCGGGGGGGCTCGGCTGGACGGACTCGGGCGACAAGTCGGTGATCGGCGGCCTCGCTCGCGAGTTCTACGGACGCATCTATCGACACTACGAGGCCGACGAGGCGTGGCGTTGGCAGGCGCGCGCGGACTACGGCAACCGCGGCCAGGGCACGCCGGCCGTCGACGGCCGAGCGCGCACGATGTGGATCTTCGAGCCGCACGTCGCCGAGGCGACGTTCGAGGCGCTCGTCGCCGAGCACGGCATCGAGGTCCACCGCGACGCGTGGCTCGACCGCGCCTCGGGCGTCGAGGTCGCAGCAGGCCGCATCCGCGCAATCACGACGCGGTCCGAGCGACGGTTTGAGGGGGCGATGTTCATCGACGCGACCTACGAGGGCGACCTGATGGCGGCCGCGGGCGTCACCTACACCGTCGGGCGCGAGTCCAACGCCGCCTACAGCGAGACCCTCAACGGCGTGCAGACCGCGCGCGCGCGCTCCCACCAGTTCCGCAAGCCGGTCGACCCCTACGTCGTGCCGGGCGACCCCGGCTCCGGCCTGCTGCCTCGCATCCACGCAGACCCGCCTGGCAACGACGGCGACGGCGACCACCGCCTGCAGGCCTACTGCTTCCGGACCTGCATGACCGACCACCCGGACAACCGCGCGCCGTGGCCCAAGCCAAGGGGCTACGACGCGGGGCAGTACGAGCTGCTGCTCCGGTACCTGCAGACCGGCTGGCGCGGCGTGTTCAACAAGTTCGATCCGATCCCCAACCGCAAGACCGACACCAACAACCACGGCGCGTTCTCGTTCGACAACATCGGCGCCAACTACGGCTATCCGGACGGCTCCTACGAGGAGCGGGCCGCCATCGTCGAGGAGCACCGCGTCTACCAGCAGGGGCTGCTCTGGTTCCTCGCGAACGACCCGCGCGTGCCGGCAGACGTGCAGGAGCGGATCCGACGCTGGGGGCTGGCCAAGGACGAGTTCGTCGACAACGGCAACTGGCCCCACCAGATCTACGTCCGCGAGGCGCGCCGCATGGTCTCCGACTGGGTGCAGACCGAGCGACACCTGCGCGGCGAGCTCGCCACGCCGCGGCCGATCGGCATGGGGTCCTACAACATGGACAGCCACAACGTGCAGCGCTACGTCGACGCCGACGGCCACGCGCGCAACGAAGGCGACATCCAGATCAACCCGGGCGGCCCCTACCCGGTCGACTACGGGGCGATCGTGCCCAAGCGCGGCGAGTGCGAGAACCTGCTGGTGCCGGTGTGCCTCTCGTCGTCGCACATCGCCTACGGATCGATCCGCATGGAGCCGGTGTTCATGATCCTGGGCCAGTCTGCGGCGACGGCGGCGGCGCTCGCGCTCGAAGACCGCTGCGCGGTGCAGGACGTGGACTACGCAGCGCTGGCGCAGCAGCTGAACGCGGACGGACAAGTGCTCAGCCTCGCGGCGGCGCGCGGCACGTCGTACCTGCCGATCGATCAGATCGAGGGCGTCGTCGTCGACGACACGGCCGCCGACCTGAGGGGCCCGTGGCGGCGGTCCCAGCTGCAGGCAGGTGTCCACCGCGGCTACCTGCACAACCTGGGCAAGAGCGACGGCGCGTGAGTCGCGACCTTCCGCGCGGAGCTGGACCCAGGCAGCTACTCGGTCGAGCTCGCCTACACCGCGCACCCCAACCGCGCGAGCAACGTACCGGTCGTGCTCACGTGCAGCCGCGAGATCCACCGCTTCACCGTCGATCAGCGGCGGCCGCCGCGCGGCGGCGGCGTCTTCCATCCGCTGGAGCGGCTCATGCTCGCTGGCGAGGTGACGATCGAGCTCACCGACCTCGGCGCCGACGGCCACGTGATCGTCGACGCGGTCCGCTTCGTGCGGCAGCCCTGAGGCGACGCCGTCAGGGCGCTGCCCAGACCGCGAGTTCGTTCCCGCTCGGGTCCGTGAAGTGGAACCGCCGCCCGCCAGGGAAGTCGAACGGCGGCGTCGTGACGACGCCGCCCGCGGCTTCGACGCGCGCTTGCGTCGCCTCCAGGTCCTCGGAGAACAGCACGACCAACGGCCCGCCGCGCGCGACCTGCTCCTCGAGCCGGAGACCGCCCACCTCTCGGCCCTCGCC
>CAZTQF010000501.1:0-2998 GCA_964615255.1 uncultured candidatus Brocadiaceae bacterium
CGACGACGAGTACCTCGAGGAGCTCGAGCGCCGGCAGGAGGCGCGGGAGCGCCGGCGGCGCGCGGCCGAGGGCGCCGACGGCGCCTCGGCAGAAGCGTGAGCGGCGGGGTGCGGCTCGGCCCGGCGGCGTGGATGCGCTAGCCTTCGGACCCGATGCCAGTTCGGATCGCCATCGTCGGCCACGGTCGTGTCGGCAGCGTGTTCGCGCGCCGCTTCGCGCGCGCGGGCGCGGACGTGATGGGGTTCGTAGGCCGCGACGAGGCGCGGGCCCAGGCGGCGGCCGCCGCGCTCGGGGTCGGCGGCGCGCTGGACGTCTCCGCGCTCGATCGTGCGCACTGCGTCGTGTTCGCCGTCGGCGACGCGCAGCTCGAGGACGCGATCGAAGGGGCCGCGCGGGTCGGTGGGCGGCGCTGCAGCCTCTGGCTGCACACGAGCGGCAGCCAGGGGCTGGACGTCTTCGCGCCGGCCGCGGCGCTCGGCGTGAGGACCGGGTCGCTGCATCCGCTCGCGCCGTTCGCTGCGTCGCTGGACGAGGCCGAGATCGCAGGCGCGCCGGCGGTCTGCCAGGGTGCGCCGCGCAGCCGGTCGCTGCTCGAGCGGCTCTGCCGGATGCTCGAGCTCGTGCCGGTGTTCTGTGACGAGCACGACCGCGCGGTCTACCACGCAGCCTGCGCGCTCGCCGCGAACGGGGCTGCTGCGCTCTATTCGCTGTCGCAGGACCTGCTGGAGCGCGCCGGCGGGATGGCGAGCGAGGACAGCAGCCGCATCGTGGCGGCGCTGATGGGGGCGGCGGTCACGGGCGCGAGGCGACATGGGGCGTCGGTTTCGCTGTCCGGCCCTGTCCGCCGCGGGGACGCGGCGACGGTCTCGGCCCACGTCGCACGGCTCTCGGCGGCAGCGCCGGACGCGCTGCCTGCGTACCGGGCCTTGATGGCGCAGGCGGCGGCGATGGCGCAGCGCGAAGGACTCGCGCCGGAGCAGGTGCAGGCGGTGCTGCAGAGCCTCGCAGGGGACGGAGCGTCGTGGCGCAGCTGATCGCGAGCCTGTTCGCGCGGAGCGCCGCCCAGGTGGTGCGCGATGCCCGCCGCGCGGCGATGCTGGGGGCCGACTGGGTGGAGCTCCGCCTCGACGCGTGGCCCGCCGCGCAGGACCTCGCCGCGGTGATCCGAGACGTCGCGCTGCCGGTGCTGGTCGCCTGCCGGACCCGCGAAGACGGCGGCGAGTACCGCGGCACCTTGACGGCGCGTCGGGAGCTGTTGACGCACGCGCTGCGCGCCGGGGCGGCGGGCATCGACCTGGAGCAGTGGGAGTCGTGGTCGCCGCCCGCCGGCCAGACGCGCATCCAGCTCCGGGTCCGGTCGTTCCACAGCTTCACGGGCGTGCCGAAGGACCTCGCGCGGCTCCGGGACGAGCTCGCGGCGCCCGGCACGATCGCCAAGATCGCGGTGACGGCGCACGACCTCGCGGACGCCGCGCCGGTGCTCGAACTGATGGCGTCGACCGATCAGCGCGTGCACCCGACCGCAGCGTTCGCGATGGGCCGCGCCGCCTGGCCGACCCGCGTGCTGGCCGCGGCGCTGGGATCGCCGCTGGTCTACGGGGCGCTCGACCCGCGCGACCCGACGGCGCCCGGCCAGCCCTCGGTCGCCGACCTCGTCGGCATCTACCGGGTGAAGGAGCTCTCCACGAAGACGAGCTTGTTCGGGCTCTTGGGGAATCCAGCGCTGCACTCGCTCGGGCCTTGGCTGCACAACCGCGCCTTCCGGCGGCTCGGCCTGGACGCCGTCTACCTGCCGCTGGAGACCTCCAAGCCCGAGTCGGTCGTGGCGATGCTGCCGCGGGATCGACTCGGGGGGCTGTCGGTCACCGCGCCGTTCAAAGAGCGCATGCTCGACGCGTGCCTCCACGTCGGCGACGTCGCGGCCGCAGTCGGCGCGGTCAACACGCTGCTGCCGGCAGACGGCGGCGGCCTCATCGGCGAGAACACCGACGTGCTCGGGATCAGAGAGGCGCTCGCCGCTGCGGGCGCCGAGGCGCAGCGGGGCGAGTCGGCGGTCGTGCTGGGCGCCGGCGGGGCGGGGCGCGCCGCGGCGATCGCGCTGCTCGAGCTCGGCTACGAGGTCACCATGCTGGGCAGGTCGCTGGACGGCGTCCGAGCGTTCGCGAGGCAGCACGACGTCGCGCTCGGGAGCCTCAGCGAGAGCGTGGTCGAGGCGCTTGGGCCGGCCGTCGTCGTGAACGCGACGCCGGTCGGTGGCCACGGTCGAGACCAACGGGAGCGCCTGCTGCCGGGCTATGCGCCGGGCAAGGGGGTGCTGGTCCACGACCTCGTCTACCGGCCCGCGTTCACCCAGCTGTTGCGCGAGTGCGCTGCTTGCGGCGCGCGGGTGGTCTCTGGAATGGAGATGTTCTTGGCGCAGGCGCGCGGCCAGCTGAGCCTGTTCACCGGCGAGGACATGGCCGCGTCCTCGCTCCGTGCCTTCCTCGCGGGATCTTCTGTGGGCTCGACCGCGCCCGAGCCGTAGCAGCGATCGGAGCCTTGGACGGTCTCGAGCGGCTGCGCCGCGACGAATGAGGTACGAACCGCGCGACAGCTACGCGACAGCACCGGCTACGCTCACCTCATGGAGCCTTCGGACGACGAGCCGATCGAGCGCGCGCTGCGGGACGGCGACGACAGCGCGCTGGGGCAGCTGTTCGAGGGCCACCGGGCGCGGCTGCTGCGCATGGTCACGTTCCGGCTCGACCCCCGGCTGTTGGGCCGCATCGACGCCGACGACGTCCTGCAGGAGGCCTTCGTCGACGCGCAGAAGCGGCTGCAGGCGTTTCGCGACGACGACAAGCCGTTCCTGGTCTGGATCCGCTGGATCACGCAGCAGACCATGATCGACCTGCACCGCCGACACCTCGGGACCCGGATGCGGACCGCTGGCAAGGAGGTCGCCGCGCCCCAGAGCGGCACGATGTCGGGCCTGTTCATAGGCCAGATCACCTCGCC
>CAZTQF010000502.1:0-2988 GCA_964615255.1 uncultured candidatus Brocadiaceae bacterium
TCGCCTTGGCGGCGACGACGAGGTTGTAGGCCGCGGCGCGCGGGCTCGTCAGCGCGTCACCCTCAACCAGGGCCGCGTCCAGCCGGTAGGCCGGGTGGTAGTCGCCGACCCAGCGCACCAGCGCGTGCGCCGCGAGCCGCCGCGCCGACTCGCCCCCGATCCGCACGACGTAGGCGTCGTCGGGCAGATAGCACAGCACCTGGCCGCCGGCAGCGGCCACCAGGTCGCGGCCGGCCTGGGTCGGCGTCGCGCGGAACTGCACGATGTGCAGGCCGCAACCCGCGGGCGCGCGGAGCGCGGTCGGGACCTGCGGCGCGGACTGCTGCGGGTCGAAGGTCGCGTAGCGGAGGCGGAGGAGGCTCTGCGCGTCGGCAGACGGCGCTTGCTGCGCGGACAGCGACACGGCGACGGCGCACGCCAGCAGCGCGCCGCGGGAGATTCGGCTCAACATGGTCGGTTCGGGGAAAGGGCGGGGCTCGGACAGGCGCTCTGAAGTCTACCCAAAGTGCGTCGCGGCGGGCCGGACGGGCGCCCGATTCGGCCGCTGTCAGCAGCTCGTGGAGGCCTCGCGGCGCGCACAAGTTGGCCGCGCGGCTGTCACGGCGCGGCCGTTCGTGTATGCGTTGCACCAGAACATGACCGCGGCCTCGATCTACCTCGCCGTCGTGCTCGCCCTCGCGCTGGTCTCCTTCTACACCCAGCGCCTGCGGCCAGACGTGACCGCCCTGCTGGTGATGCTGTCGCTGCTCGTCCCGTGGCAGCCGACCGAAGGCGGCCTCCGCGCGATCCTGACCGCGGGCCAGGCCTTCCACGGGTTCGGCAGCCCGGCGCTGCTGATGGTCACGTCGATGTTCGTCCTGTCGGCGGCGATGGTCCGCACCGGCGCCGCCCAGCTGCTGGGCGGCCGGCTGCTCGAGGCAGGCGCGCGCAGCGAGCTCTCGTTCCAGCTCACGGTGCTGCTCCTGGTCACGGCGTTCAGCGCCATCGTCAACGACACCACCACCGTGCTGGTGTGGATGCCGCCCGTGATGGCGATCTGCCAGAAGCGCGGCTATGCGCCGTCGCGCGTGCTGATCCTGCTCGCGTTCGCCTCGCTGCTCGGCGGCAAGTGGACCCTGATCGGGACCCGCAGCAACGTCATCCTGAGCGACTACCTGCTCGAACAGACCGGCAGCGGGCTCGCGTTCTTCGCGTTCGCGCCGGTCGGCGCCGCCGTGTTCGCGTCCTGCATCGCGTGGTTCCTGCTGGTCGGGCGCCGCTTCCTGCCACAGGCGCAGGCGAGCCCGTCGCTCGAGAGCCGCTACGAGGTCGCAGAGTTCCTGACCGAGACCATGGCCGAGCCCGACTCCGAGATCGTCGGCCGCACGCTCGGCGAGCTCGATCTCCCCGGCAGAGACGTCACCGTGCTGCAGGTCATCCGCGGCAACGAGTTCCTGCCGCCCAACCCGTGGGTCAAGGTCCAGCCCAAGGACGTGCTGGTGATCCAGGGGCGCATCACGGCGATCACCGACGCGCTGCACCGCGGTCTCAGCGTCAAGGAGGAGCTCAAGATCGACGACAAGACGCTCCGCTCGGCCGACCTGCGCATGGTCGAGGCGATCCTGCCGCCCGACAGCGACCTGATCGGCCGCAGCCTCCGCGACCTCGACTTCCACCACCGCTACGGCGTCAGCCCGCTCGCGATCAGCCGCCGCGGACGTTCGCTCCGGGATCGGCCGCTGGCGGTCCCGCTGAAGAGCGGGGACTCGCTGCTGCTGGTCGGCCACGAGGCCGAGCTGCAGCGGCTCCGCCACAACCCAGAGCTGCTGCTGCTGGAGTCCCAGCAGCTGCCGACCGCCGGCAAGCGCAAGGCCGCCGTCGTGCTCGCGATCATGGCGGCGATGGTCCTGACCAGCGCGACCGGGCTGCTCGAGCCGGCCGTCGCGATCCCGTTCGCCGCGATGGCCGCGGTCCTCGCGGGCACCGTCGGCATGCGCCGGGCCTACGAGACGATCGACCTGCAGGCGCTGGTGATCGTGGGCGCCATGATCCCGTTCGGCGAGGCCCTGCAGGTGACCGGCACCGCGCAGTGGGCCGCGGAGAGCATGGCCGCGGCCTTCGACGGGCTGCCGCCGCAGGCCTTGCTCGGCGCGCTGCTGCTGCTCGCGGTGCTGATGACGCAGCTGATCGAGAACGCCGCCGTCGCGGTCGTGCTGGCCCCGATCTCCTTCGCGCTCGCCACGGCCGCGGAGTGCGACCCGGCGCCGTTCCTGCTCGGGGTCGCGATCTGCGTCTCGTCCGCGTTCGTGACCCCGGTCGCACACGAGTCGACGATCCTGGTCATGGGTCCGGGCCGCTACCGCTTCCGAGACTACGTCGTGCTCGGCGGACCGTTCGCCGTGCTGACGTGGCTCGTCACGACCCTGACGCTGCCGTGGTTCGTCCCGCTGCGCTAGGCGGCCGCGGTCTTCACCGCTCCAGCGCCCGCTCGTGGGCGTGGCCCACGCGCGGCTGCGACGCCGCGGGCAGCAGGACGCGCACGCACGTGCCCGCTCGTGGCGCCGACTCGACCGCCACGGCGCCGCAGTGCCGCCGGATCACGCCGAGCGCCGCCGCCATCTCGAGCCCCGTCTCTTCTGCGCCGCTGGCGACGACCGGCTCGAACAGGGCCGCCTTGGCCGCCTCGTCCATCCCGTCGCCGAGGTCCTCGATCTCGACGCACGCGTAGTCGCCAGCGCGCCGGAGAGTGCCGAACGGGTAGTGGACGAAGTCCTGTTGGCGAACGTGCTCGGGCAGGATGCGCACGGTGACGACGCCACCGCGACGCGCCGAGGCGGCGATCGCCCGGCTCATCAGCGTCGCGAACGCGCTGCGCAGGTCGTCGGCGTCGCAGCGGACGGCCGGCGGCGCGCCGTGGCGCTCCGAGACGACGCGGACGCCGCCTGGAATGCGTCGCTCGGCGATCTGGAGCGCCTGCGTGACGACGCCGTCCAGGTCGCGCGGCGCCCC
>CAZTQF010000503.1:0-2988 GCA_964615255.1 uncultured candidatus Brocadiaceae bacterium
GGCAGCGACAGCGCGGGCGTCGGCGTCGCGCGCGTGAAGTGCGAGTAGAGGCCGGACTCGTCGACGTTGTCGAAGAACGCCGACAGCTCGTAGTACTCCTTCTGCGTGACCGGGTCGAACTTGTGGTCGTGGCAGCGCGCGCACTCCATGGTCATGCCCAGGAAAGCCGTCGCGAACGTGTGCGTGCGGTCGGCGACGTACTCCTGCCGCATCTCCTCCTCGACGCTGCCGCCCTCGTTGGTCTGGCGGTGCAGGCGCTGGAACGCGGTCGCGAGCTGCTGGTCGCGGGTCGCGTCGGGCAGCAGGTCGCCCGCGATCTGCCAGGTCGCGAACTGGTCGTAGGGCAGGTTGTCGCGGAACGCGCGCAGCACCCAGTCCCGCCACGGCCACACCGGCCGCTCGACGTCGGACTGATAGCCGAACGTGTCGGCGTAGCGCGCCACGTCGAGCCACTCGCTCGCCATGCGCTCGGCGTAGCGCGGCGACGCCAGCAGCTCGTCCACCAAGGCCTCTTGCTCGCCGGCCTCCGCGCGGTCCAGCTGCTGCTCGTCCGGCGGCAGCCCGGTCAGCGTCAGGCAGACGCGCCGCAGGTATTGCGCCGCACCGAGCGGCTCCGAGGGCGCCAGCCCCTCGCGTTCGAGCCGGGCGAGCACGAACCGGTCGAGCTCGTTGCGGCACCACGCCGGCTGCCCGACGGTCGGCGGCGCGACCTCACGCGGCAGCGGCTGGTAGGCCCAGTGCCGAGCCTGCCCGAGCGCTGCGCCGGTCAACGCGCACCAGAGCGCAGGGGTCAGCAGGCGCGGGCACGACGTCATGGCGCGATTGCATCCGATCCGACGCCGACTGGCAACGTGCGCGCCGCGGAGGTCCGCCGCGCTCGCGCGACGCATGTAACAAGAACGAGCGCTCGATGGCGCGCGGCGGCGAGCGCGCGCGGCTTGCCTATCCTGCCGACATGAACGCAATCCCCGTCGCTCTGACGCTGCACCTCGCGGCGTCCTCGCTCCTCGTCGCGCAAGAGCTCCGGACGCGCGACGCGGTGCCCTACGGGCCGACCCCGATCGCGCTGCACGGCCAGGACGCCGGCGCCCGCTGGAGCGGCCCGTGGCTCGGCGTCGACGCGTCGCATCCGGTCGGACTGAGCAGCTACTGGGCGTTCGAGGACGACGTGCTCGACTTCGGCCCGTTCCAGAGCCACGGCACCGCCGTCGGCCCGACCTACAGCGTCGACGTGCCGCCGGCGATCGCCGCGTGGTCGACGAAGTCGCTGTCGCTGGTCTCTGCCAACCTCGACCACGTCGATCTGACGCCGCACGTCGCCAAGTACGCCGACCTCAACCACGGCACCATCGCGGTCTGGCTCAAGGCCTCGTCGAACGGCGCGCTGACGATCCTTGGCGCGTCGGACAGCTCCGATCCGTCGCGCGAGATCGCGCTCAGCTTGTCGAACGGGCGGCCCTGGTACGACGTGCGGGGCGACCTCAACTCCTACTCGCAGGTGTTCACGACTTCGACCATCAACGACGGCTCCTGGCACCACCTGTGCGTGGTCTGCGAGGGCAACGGGGTCTCGACGGTCTACGTCGACGGCGCCGCTGTCGACACCGACCACCAGGGCTTCTTCCGCTACGTGTTCGACCTCGACAGCATGTCGATCGGACGAAACGTGGACTCCGGCGGACCCCAGTGGCACTTCAACGGCCTGCTCGACGACCTGACCGTATGGTCGTCGCCGCTGACGCCGACGGACGTGCAGAACCTCGCGCAGGGCGCGCTGCCGCCGCTCGCCATCCCGGGCGCCGTGGTGCCGGTCGGCCCCGTGGTCGAGAGCGGCAGCCTGCTCAACTCCGGGTTCCTCTCGAACGGGCTCGTACCGCTTGGCAACAAGATCGTCAGCGAGACCAGCGCCCGCAGCGGCCGCAGCTTCCCGGACATCTGGGACCTGACGCAGAACCAGACCTACTACCTCAGCTGCATGATCTCCCGGGCGGACACCAACGCCGCGATCGAGAGCGCCAAGGTCGAGCTGACCGACTCGGGCGCGACGCGCGGCCAGTTCGGCTGGGACGCGACCGGCACGTGGTTCGTCGGCGGCGGCGCTGCGACCGCCGGCGCCGAGGTGATGCAGGCCAACACGCCCTACTTCTGCGTGCTGCGCATCGACGCGGTCGCGTCCGGGCTCGAGATCGCGCGGCTGAAGGTGTTCGGCCCCGGCGCGATCGTGCCGACCGACGACGCGGGCATCGCGACCGTCGGCGCAGGCGCCAACCAGTGGACCGCCGAGTCGGTCCCCTACGCGTCGGGCGCCGTCATGGGCACGCTGTGGCTCACGCCCACCGGCAACAACCGCATCGAGCTCGACGAGCTGCGCATGGGGACGAGCTGGGAGTCGGTCGTCCGCGCAGGCTTCGGGCAGGGCTGCATGTCGGCGGCGATCGGGGCGGTCGGCCGGCCGGTGCTCGGCTCTTCGTTCGACCTGACGCTGGCGGGCGGCGCGCCCAACAGCGTCTGCGGGCTGGTGCTCGGGACGAGCGCCTCGACCTCGGTCTACGGCCCCCTGCCGCTCGACCTGGGCCTCGTCGGCGGCCCCGCCGGCTGCTTCCTGCTCAACTCGAACGACCTGCTGCAGGTTACGCTCGCCGACCCCGTCGGCGCTGCCGCGCTGCCCCTGCCGATCCCGTCGAGCACGACGCTCTACGGCTACGACGCCTTCGCGCAGTGGCTCTCGCTCGACCCCGCGTCGACGGCGCCGCTGCCGCTGCGCATGTCCGACGGCTACCAGGTGCTGGTGGAGAACTGATGCGCGCCGCGCGGCGGTGCGCCAGCGCCGCGGGCCTCGCGCTCGCGTTCGCGTCCGCCTCGGCGAGCCAGGCGCCCATCGGCCCCGGCGGGTCCCCGGACCCTGCGCACCCCGACCTCTACGCGTGGTACGCGGCGTGGTCGGGCGTGAACGCCGTGCCGAGCGGCGCTACGACGTTGGCAAAGCCA
>CAZTQF010000504.1:0-2983 GCA_964615255.1 uncultured candidatus Brocadiaceae bacterium
GACCTCGTGCGCGGAGACGTCGTCCAGCGGTGCGTGGCCGTCCTGGTCGACGATGCTGAAGGTGAGCGGGAGCTCGGCGGCTTGACAGGCCTCGTCGGCCCGCTCGAAGTCGTACCACCGCCCGGGCGTCAGCAGGAAATCCACCCGGAGCGAGGCATGGGCGCGCGCGGCGAGGTCCCTGGCGGCTGCGATGGCCGCCGCGTCAGCGTCCTCGAGCCGGAGCTCGACGGTGGCGACCGGCGCCGCGCCCAGCGCGGCTTCGATGCCTGCGTGCTCGGTGGTGCGGGCTACGGCGAGCGTCAGCGCGACGCCTCGCGCGGCGGCTTCGTGCGCGACCGGCGCCAGCTCGTCGAGCGGCAGTGTCGCTCCGAGCAGGACGAGCTCGTCCCCTTCTTGGAGCGCCGCGGTCGCCGCGAGCTGCTGGGCGTCAGGGGCAGATCTGCTCGTGAAGCGCAGCACGAGACGGCGCGGCGGCGCGCCATCGCTCCATGGCCAAAGCGGCGCGTAGCGCCGGACCGCCGGAGCCCGGGCCAGCGCGCCGTGCTGCGCCAGCTCGCTGCACCAGCGGCAGCGATCGTACGGCAGGACGCCCGCCGCCAGCTCTCTTGCGAGCGCTTCGCGCGCTTCGGGAGCGTCTGCCTGCGGCGCATACTCGCAGGCGCGCTCCGCTCCGTTGGCGTCGAGCACGCGGACGCGCTCCGCGGCGGGGCAGGCCACGACCGGCGCCGCGTCTTCCAGCGTCCGGCCAGGTGCCACGCGGTCCAGCGCTGCGCGGATGATCCCGCGCGTCAGCGGTCGGTGCGATGCTTCGGTCATCGCGGCTCCGCCAGGGCTCGCCAGGGTGTCCGGCGCAGCGCCGGCCCCAGCTCGTGCCAGTTCTCGATCAGCTCGCGCGGGTCGGATCGGCCCGTCTTTCGACTCCGGATCTGGAGGTCGTGCGGTGCGGCGCCCAGGAACGCGAGGACGTCCGCCGTGACGTCGCCAGGGCGCTCGGTGAGGTCCTCGTAGTAGACCTGCATCAGCGGCAGGTGGCCGAAGGTCGCGTCGGCGCGCTCCTCCTGCTGCGCCTGCTGGAGGAAGTCGCCGAGCGTCTCGCCGACCCCCAGCCTCGCGGTCTGCGTCGGTCGCTCGCTCCTCGGCGTGGACTGGTTCGTGAACCAGGAATCGGACTCGGCGGCGCGCTTGTGCGACACCCAGCGCCCGAGGCGATCCCGCCGCCTGAGGTGGATGACGTGGAGGTTCGAGATCGACGTCAGGTGCTCTACCAGGCCGCCGTGGACGCAGGCGTGGTAGTAGAGCAGCTTGAAGCCGACCGCGCGGGCGCCTCGCTCGGCAGCCAGCCTGACGAGCTCCTCGTAGAACGCGGCCTGGTCTCGCTGCCGGAGCGCCAGGAGGTGCTCGGTGTCGTAGTCCTCGGGCACGCCGTCGAGCACGTCCTCGCCGATCAGGCGTCGATTGAAGAGCTCGCCGTAGCTGGTGATCTCCGGGTGGGATTCGAGCATCCCGACGAGCATGTTCGAGCCGGTGCGCTCGGCGCCGATCACCACAAACGGGCGGGCCACGCCGCAACTCGTCGGCTCCTTCGGGCTCTCGCCGCCAAAGCCCGCGGGCCGTCGGTCGGCGCGGCCCTCCCCTCGCTTGTCGCGGAGCAGCGCCCGGAGCTCTCGTCGAACGTTTTCGTGGTCGAGGTCGCAGGTCGCGGCGTCGGGCGCGAGCTCTCCGCTCCGCGCCGCCAGCGGCGCGGCGTCCGGCCCGAACATCAGCAGCTGCGACTGGGCGGCGTTCCACGGCCAGAGGCGCGCGAGCAAGGCGTCACTGGGCAGGTTGTGGACCACGTGGGCGCGACCAATTCCGAGCAGCGCGCGACAGATCGACGCCGCAGCGCCGCTCTCAAAGTGCCCGTGCGAGATCGCGAGGTCCGCGTCCCAGGCGCGCGCCAGGCGCGCCATCGTGAAGGCGGCGGCGATCGGCGGGTGCGCGCGAGCCTCTTCGACGGAGATCCCCGCGTGCGCCGCGATCGTCGAAAAGATCGTCTGGACCGCCTCGGGGTGCTGCGCCTCGAACCAAGCCATGTCGGCCTCGTTCCATGGGGTGTTGCACGGCGCCAGCATGGAGCGCTGCAGCAGCTCCTCGAGCGCAGGTGTCGCCGGCAGATCGTCCGAGACCGAGCTGTGGAAGAAGCGCAGGTCCAGCTGCTCTTCGTCTGCGAGCTGGAGCAGTCGCTGCAAGAGAGCCTGCTCGTGTTCGGCGGGAAAGCGCGCGCTGGTGAAGACCGCGACGCGCGGACGATCGTGAGCTTGCAGGAACCGATTGGGGTTGGCGGGGCTCATTCCTGGAGGCTCTCGGATGACGCCCCGGAGCGGCTGCCGGACAAGGGAGCCGATAGGTCTGCGTCGGCTGCCTGCTGACCCGAACTTGAGCAGTGGACGAAGTGCGGCGGAGTCCGTCAAGCGCGAACGACGCGTCGCTCGGCCAAGCCGCTGGTCTTGGCTCCCTCGTCACGGCAACATCCGATGCCATGCGCACATCCCTCGTGATGCCGACCTGGAACGCCGGGCCGCTGCTCGACGAGGTCCTGGCGTCCATCCTGGCGCTCGAGGGTGTGACCTTCGACGAGCTCCGCGCCGTCGACAGCGGCTCGACCGACGGCACGCAGGAGCGGCTCCGGGATGCTGGCTTTGACGTCGAGGTCATCCCGCAGCGGGAGTTCGACCACGGCGACACCCGGGACCGAGGGATCCGCGCGACGACCGGGGACGTGGTCGTGCTGCTGGTGCAGGACGCGACCCTGGTCGGCGCGGACTGGCTCGCGCGGATGTTGGAGGCGTTCGAGGACCCGGACGTGGCCGGCGTATGGTGTCGCCAGACGCCGCGCGCGAAGTGTCAGCCGGTGCTGGACCGACGGATCCGGGGATGGCCGGGACGCGGAGAGGTCCTCAGCAAGCGCAAGCTGGAGCCCGGGCAGACGCTCGATGACCTCGAG
>CAZTQF010000505.1:0-2983 GCA_964615255.1 uncultured candidatus Brocadiaceae bacterium
CGCCTCGAGCACTTCGTAGTTGCCCTTGCGCAACACGAACGTGAGCGAGCGGCAGATGAACGGCTCGTCGTCGACGACCAGGATCTTGCGCTGGCTCATGGCCGGACGCCTCCGTGTGTGCATCGGATGACGACGGCCGTCACGTCGTCGCCGCGGACCTGGCCGCGACGGAAGCGGTCGAGCTCGGCGACGACTCCGTCGAGGATCCGCTCGGCGCTGCGGTTGGGCGCGAGCTGAGCGAACACGGCGGCGAGCCGCTCCTCGCCGAACATCTCGTCCTGCAGGTCGGTCGCCTCCGAGATGCCGTCGGTGAACAGCAGCGCGCAGTCACCGGGCTCGAGCAGCAGCTGCCGCGCCCGGTACTCTGGCTCCGGCACGAAGCCGAAGATGACGTCTTCGCTCGAGCAGCGCTCGACGGTGTCGGTCGCGCACCGATAGACCATCAGGTCGTTGTGCCCGGCGCTGACGTATTCGATCGCACGTCCGTTGGGCCGGAGCGTCACGGCCGCGGCGGTCAGGAACCGCTCGGTCCGGGTCAGGTCCTCGTGCATCCGCCGCGCGAACTGGGTGAAGACGTCTTCCGGCCGGTCGTGGACGGTCGCCAGCGTGCGCAGCATGGCGCGCGCGCCGACCATGAGCATGCCTGAAGCGAGGCTGTGGCCCGAGACGTCGGCGACCACCACCATCGTGCGCCCGTCGGCGAGCGGCACGTAGTCGTAGTAGTCACCGCCGACGCCGCCGCAGGCGAAGTAGCCCGCCGCGACGTCGAAGCCCTCGAGCTCGACCGGGCGATCGGGCAGCACCTGCTGCTGGATGGCCTGCGCGGTGTCGAGCTCCTTGCCCAGCAGGGCCCCCTGCCGCGCGCCGAGCACCGCGCCGAGCATCGAGGCGAACGACTCGGCGACCTGCGCCTCTTCGCTGCCGAGCTCGGGCTCGATGTCGCCCGCCGCGTCGTCCGCTTCCTGCACCCTGTCGATCAGCAGCAGCACCCCGAGCGTCACCCGCCGCTCGGCGGCGCCGTAGCGAACCGGCGCGGCGATCACCTGTCGCCTCGCGAGGTGGTCGACGGACCCGGGCTCGCCCCAGCGCGCGCCCTCGGGCACGCTGCGAAGCAGCACTCCGTCGGCGCGCAGGGCCTGTTCGACGATCCCCTGGATCGGCTGCAGCGGCCGCAGCGCTTCGGCGTCGTCCGGCGCCTCGTCGCCGAGGTCGTGCACGACGACCTCACAGCACTCCTTGCGGAGGTCGCCCGCCACCAAGACCACCTGCTCGACGCCGGCCGCGCGCCGGCACCGCGACGCGCCGAGCGCGGCGATCTCGTGGTCGGTGCTGCCCGCCGAGAGCAGCGGCAGCGACTCGATGATCATCGTGAACCGCTCCATCAGCTGCGCGGCCGAGCACGACATGCTCTCCATGTCGCTCTCGAGGCGCTCGCGCTCGGCGACCGCTTGCAGCAAGGAGGAAACCAGCGCGTGCGCCGGCGCCGCATCGGAGATCTCGGCGACCAGCTCGCCCTGCGGCAGCGACACCCGCACGTGGTCTGCCGTCAGCGACGCCGGCGCCGCGCCCTCGAAGAGCTCGACGGAGACGCCTTCGATCGCGGCCGGGATCGCCCGCAGCAGCTGGTCGGATTCGGGGTGGAGCGACACGGCAGGGATCAGGCGTGGACCGCCTTGCGCAGGCGCTTGGTCAGCCGGAGACAGTTCCACCCGGCCTCCCGCACGTAGGACACGTCGTCCATGACGGCGCGCGCGATCTCGATGCCGAACCCTCCGACCTCGGTCGGCACCGCGTCGTCCGCTTCGTCCGCCTCGTCGCGCTGTCGGCGGAAGCTCAGGGGATCGAAGGCCGGACCGCGGTCGCGGAGCTCGACCTCGAGCGCCTCGTCTTGCAGCTCGAACGCCACCTCGATCGGCCCCCGCTCGTCGAGCCCGTAGGCGTGGCGGAGCACGTTGGTGACCATCTCCTGGAGCGCCAGCTGCACGTTGTAGCGGGTGCCTTCAGGGTCCTCTTCGAACGGGACGTTCTCCAGCAGCGCCTCGCCGGTCTGCCAGACGATCCGCAGGTGGTCCATGGGACCGGTGAGCTTGATGGTTGCCTGTGCGCGCATGAGAGCCAGCCGTGCCGTGCGGTAGCCACGGAGGTATCGGCAGTTGGCGCGATCCTCCTGAACGCCCCCGCCGGCCGCCGTGGCCCGGGTCTCCGGGCGCGATTCTGCCCCGGCCGTGGGCCGACGGTGGCGCCGCGCCGCCGCCGCGAGTAGGCTCCGTCACGCGGCGGCGAGCGCACCGGATCCTCCGGTGTCATCGTCCGCAGGAGGGACTGGCCTTGACCGAGCGACGCTTCCGAACGGAGCGGCGGCGACCCCGTGGATCGTCGCCTTCTCGCCTTGCGGCGACGGTGCGACCCGCAGCGGCCCGGCGCGCGCCCGCGGGCAGCCGCGCCGGAGCCGCGCTTACGGCGCTGCTGACGGCGCTGGCCGGCTGCACCAACCTGGGCCCGCCGCCTGGGCCGGCCTGGACGCCCCCCGCGACGATCTCGGCGGCCGAGACCTTCGGCGCGTCCGACGTCCCGGTCGAGCGGGAGCTCCAGCTCCTCGCCGACGCGCAGACCCCGGCCGCGCTGCTGCGGCGCGCGTGGCTGGAGGTGCAGCAGAACCGCTCCCAGGCCGCCCTCGACTCGACCGCGCGCGTCATCTTCACCGAGCCGCCGCCGTCCAGCCACGTGGAGTCGTTCGCGCGCTATCTGCGCGCGGAGGCCTACCGCATCCAGGGGCTCTCGGCGCGCGGCCGCTTCGACCTCGAGCGCGCCCAGCAGCTGGCGCTCGACCCCGAGCTCAAGCGGCGCCTGCGGCCGGCGGCGACCCAACCGACGCCGCGCGGACGCGCGCGGTCGGCGCCGTGGGGCGCGCTCGCCCTGCAGCCGCGCAGCGCGTGGAAGGCCAAGCGCGAGAACCCGCGCGACCTGGACCGGATGCAGCGCC
>CAZTQF010000506.1:0-2980 GCA_964615255.1 uncultured candidatus Brocadiaceae bacterium
GCCTACGCCGGCGTCGCCGCGGGCGCGGAGGGCATCCTCGTCCCGGAGCGGCCGGCGCACGTCGAGGCCGTCTGTGAGCGGCTGCTGCAGGTGCGCGCAGAGGGCGCGCGCGCGGCCATCGTCGCCGTCGCCGAAGGCACCCGCGTGTGGGAAGGCGGCGAGTGCCTCTCGACCGAGGACCGCGACGAGTGGGGCGAGTACCGCATCGGCGGGGTCAGCCAGCTCCTCGCCTCCAAGGTGAAGGAGCGCACCGGCTGGGACGCGCGGCCGCTGGTGCTCGGACACCTCCAGCGCGCGGGGCAGCCGATCGCCTTCGACCGGATCTTCGCGCTTCGCCTCGGCGCGCGCGCCGCGCGGCTCGTGATGGAGCGAAGGTTCGGTAGGATGGCGGCGATGCAGGCGGGCGAGATCGTGGACGTGCCGCTCGCCGACGCGGTCCGGGCGCGAAAAGTGCTGACGGACAAGTTCCTCGACAAGTACGAGTCGTTCTTCTTGCCGATCGGAGGGATGTGAACGTGCAACGGATCAGGGCGGGCGCTGCGGCTGCGGCGCTGTTGTGGAGCGCGGCGCTGTCGGCGCAGACCTGGAGCCGCCAGCTCGGCCCCGGCCAGCAAGGCGCTGGGCAGGCGACGCAGCCCGCGCAGGCGCCGACCGGTCGACCCCAGGGGCCGACCAACAGGAGCAGCGCAGGCAGCATCCCGTTCCAGCAGAACTCGTTCTGGGGTCCGGACTCCCAGGGGCCGGACGAGTTCTCGTCGATCTGGTCGGCGCCGTCGCCGCCGCAGTGGTCGGGGTTCCCGGCCTTCCCGGCGCGGCTGCAGGGCTACGGCAACTACCCGCTCCCGGTGGACCCCAACGACCCCACCGGGACCGGCGCTGCGCCGCCGTTGCCAGCCGCCGAGCCGGAGCCGCGCGGCTGGCCTTCGTGGGTGCGGCTGCGCGCCCGCAAGCCGCTGCCGTTCGCGGTCGACGTCGGCCTGCTGATCGCGCAGTCGGGCCGTGTGTGGTCGCGGGCGGGCGCCGAGTCGCCGTTCGTCCCCTCGCTCCCGCACGACGACTTCGCGTCGCTGCCGGTGGGCTCCGAGGCGCAGCTGCGCAGCAAGGGCTCGCTGGAGGTGCTGCTGCACGAGACCAGCCGGGTCGAGGCGCGCGGTCCGACGTCGCTGCGCCTCGCGAGCCTGGACGAGGACCGGGTCGCGCTCGAGATCGGCGAGCTCTCGTGGCTCCGGGTTCGCGCGAACGCGCGGCTGCACACGTTGGCGCTGCCTGACGGCAGCGTGGTGGAGTTTCGACCGACCGGGTCGTCGGGCGACCTGCCGGGCGGCCTCGTCGGGCTCGCGGCGCTGTTCGGGGGCGCGGTCCTGCCCGTCACGGCGCGGCCGGCGCACGTCGAGATCATTCGCGCGGACGAGCCTTCGTTCTACGGCGGGCGCGCCTCGATCACGAACTACGGCGGCGAAGCCGTGACCTGGCGGCACGCCTTCGGCGAGACGAGCATCGGTCCGGGACAGCGCGTGCACTTCTTCCTGACGCCACCGGCGACGCCGGCGCCCGCGGGGCTCACGCCCGGCGACTCGAGGGTGCGGCAGGACGCGGACGCCGCCACCTGCCGGGCGGTGACCGACACCGACGTCGCGTGGTGCGGCGCGAGGATCTCGGTCCCGGCGGGTGGCGTCGTCAAGATCCGCTCGTTCGCCGGCCCGGTCGAGCTGGCCGGCGCGGGTGGCTGAGGCCCTCGAGGCGCCAGCGCTGGCGCGCGAGGTCGCGCAGGCGGCTGAGCGGCTGCGCGAGCACGTCGTGGAGACGCCGCTGGTGCCGTGTCCGTGGATGTCCGACGAGCTCGGCGCGGAGGTCCGCTGGAAGCTGGAGAACGTCCAGCACACGGGCTCGTTCAAGCTGCGCGGCGCGACGCACGCGCTGCTGCGGATGCCCGCGGAGCAGCGCGCGCGCGGGGTGGTCGCGGCCTCTTCGGGCAACCACGGCCTCGGCCTGGCGGCGGCGTGCCAGCGCCTCGGCGTGCGCGCCCAGGTGTTCGTGCCCAGCACGACCCCGGCGGACAAGCGGCGGGCGATCGAGCGGTTCGGCGCCGAGGTGCAGGTCCACGGTGACGACTGCGTCGTGACCGAAGGCCACGCGCGCAGCTACGCGTCCGCGCAAGGACGGGTCTACGTGTCGCCCTACAACGACGCCGAGGTGGTGGCGGGCCAGGGCACGGTCATGGTCGAGCTGCTCCAGCAGTGGCCGGAGGTCGACGCGATCTACGTCGCCGTGGGCGGCGGCGGCCTCATCTCCGGGATGGCGGCGTTCGGAAAGTCGCGGCGGCCTGCGCTCGAGGTCGTGGGCTGTTCGCCGGCGGCGTCTGCAGCCATGGCGGAGTGCGTGCGGCGCGGCGAGCTCCTCGACGTGCCGTGTGGCGACACGTGGTCGGACAGCACGGCGGGCGGCGTCGAGCCCGGCGCGATCACCTATCCATGGTGCCGCGACCTCGTCGATCGCTACGTCGACGTCGGCGAGGACGAGATCGCGCGCGGCATGCGCGACGCGCTCGCGCGGCAGCATCTGCTGGTCGAAGGGGCCGTGGGCGTGGCGATCGCAGGGTGCCGCGCGGATCGGGCCCGAAAGGGCGCGCGGGTCGCGGTCGTCGTCTGTGGCGGCAACCTGCCGTACGACCTGCTGCAGCGGCTCACCGCCGGCTGACGAACAGCGAGCTGGACGCCCGCGCGCTGTCGAGGGTGCGGGTGAGCCGCGACGTGCAGGCGACCGCGAGACAGGCGGCGACGCAGGCTGCGTAGAGGCAGGCCGCGAGCCCGGCGTCGACGTCCCCGTGGGCCGCCACGGCACCGAACAGCGCGCCCGACAGGGCGGTCCCGAGCAGCCGTCCGACCGCGTTCGCGGCGTAGTAGAACCCGACGCGTTCGGGGCCGCGGTGGTCGTCGTGCAGGGCGACGACGAGCCAGCTGTGCAGGCTGCTGGTGACGGC
>CAZTQF010000507.1:0-2966 GCA_964615255.1 uncultured candidatus Brocadiaceae bacterium
GACCTTGAGATACGTGCGGTCCTTGGTCATGCGGTCGACCTTGAGCTGCATGCCGCCGGTCGGCCCCTCCGACAGCCACACGCCGCCGCGCGCCTTGTCGAGGTGGTCGTCCTCGAGCCGACCTCTGACGATCACCGAGTAGAGCTTGCTGACTCCGTAGCTCGGGTGGGTCATCTCTTGAGCGAACGCGCCGTCGTTGGTGATCAGCAGCAGGCCCTCGGAGTCCATGTCGAGGCGACCGACCGTGAACACTCTCCCGCGGATGGTCGGGAGCAGGTCGACCACGCGCTTCTTCTGCTCGTGCGCCGCGTTGGTGCAGACGACCCCCTTGGGTTTGTTGAGCAGCACGTAGACGGACTTCTCGGGCTGCAGCCGCGAGCCGTCGAAGCGCACGTCGTCGCTCGCCGGGTCGACGCGGACCCCGTGCTCGGTCACGACCTCGCCGTTGACCTCGATGCGACCGGTCGCGATCAGCTCGTCGGCGTTGCGGCGGCTGCAGACGCCCGCCTTCGCCAAGAAGTGGTTGAGCCGGACGAGGCCGTCTGCGGTCTTCGGCGCGCCGTCGAAGACCGAGGACGGCTTGACCACGAGCCCCTCAGCGCGGCGGGCGCTGCCGCGGACCGGCGCGCGCTTGGTCGCCTTCTTGCGCGTCGAGCGCGCTTCAGCGGCGCGCTCCATCGCGCGCGTCAGCTTGGTGCTCGGCTTGCGCGCAGCCTTCTTCTTCGGCGCGTCGGCCTCCGCCTTGCCGCCGCGCTTGAAGCGCTGCCCGGGCTTACGGTCTTCGTGCCGCTTGGCCATCAGCGCGCCCCCGGGCCGCAGACGACGAGATCGACGGGGCCGTCCGGCTCGACGGTCACCGTCCCCGTGCAGGCCGGCACGAGCGCGGTGTCGGGACGCTGCAGCGGCACCGACGCAGCGCGCCCGTCGCGCTGCCACCCGAGCCGACCGCTGCCGTCGAGGCAGGTGACCGTCAGGTAGCGCCCTTCGGTCGGCAGCTCGAGGCCGTGTGAGATCTGGTAGCGCCTGACGGAGAAGTGCTCCGTCACCAGCAGCAGCTCGCCGCCGTCGACGAGCGACGTGGAGCGCTCCACCGGCGGCCGCTCGTTGTGGACCATCTGGACCACGTCACGAGCCTCCTCGGGCTGCACCTCGCGGCTGCGTCCCCAGTCGTAGCACCGGTAGGTCAGGTCGCTGTTCTCCTGGATCTCGAAGGCGACGACGCCGGGCCCCATGGCGTGCGGCGTGCCCGGCGGGACGTGCACGAGCTGGCCCACCTCGGGCCGGAACGCGTAGACCAGCTCCTCCACCTCGGAGGACTCCAGCGCGAGCAGCAGCTGCTCCTTCTCGACGCCCGGACGGAGCCCGTGCACGAACCGCGCCTCGTCGGTCGTCGCGAGCACGAGGCAGCACTCGTCCTTGCCGAGGTCACCGTTGGCCTGCCCGTCGTCCGGGTGCACCTGCAGCGACAGCGCCTCGCGCGCGTCGAGGAACTTCAGCATCAGCGGGAACGCGCCGTCGTGGCCGAGCGGCACGCCGCGACCGACCAGCTCTTCGGGCCAGCGGCGGGTGAGCTCGGCCAGCGTCTGGTCCGATCCGCGGATCCGCGACGACCCCGCCGGCCGATCGAACAGCTCCCAGGACTCGCCGATCGCTACGCCGTCGTCGGGCAACTCGATCCCGAGCGTGTCGGCGAGCGCGCGTCCGCCCCACACCTTGGGCAACAGCTCGCGCTCGAGGAGGAATGGCTCTGGCAGGTGGGAGATCGTTCGTCGCGGGTGGAGCGTGGTGAGCGCGTCGAGTCTACCGATTGGTCCGGAGGCGCGACGCGGCAATTCGTCGCTTCGATGTCGAAACGCGGACATGATGCGGCGGTGACAAAGCCGAGCAGGTTCCCGCACTCGCTGGTCCTGATCTTCGCGATGGTCGTCGTCGCGCAGCTCCTGACCTACTTGCTGCCCAAGGGCAGCTTCGAGACCGAGCCGAGGCCCGACCGCGGCGCGCCGTTTGCGGAGCGCACCGACGGCGAGACGCAGCCGCTGCGCCAACGGCTCGCGGCGGCGCGCGCCGCGCGCGGGCTCGAGGTCGCGGAGGTCGCCGCGCTGTTCCGCGTCTCCAGCAAGACCGTCGAGGCGTGGGAGGCGGGGCCGGTCGCGGACGGGGAGGCGTGGCGCGTAGGCGCGCCCATCGAGGCCAACGTCGGCGCGCTGCTCGAGCGCTGGGTCCAGACCGGCGAGCCCCCCACGAGCGCCGCCATCGAGGCCTGGAAGCAGGCCGTCGCGGACGATCACCCGACCGTCGTCGGCGGCAGCTACGCCACGAAGAGCGGGGTCGCGGGGCTGCCCTGGTACGCGGCGCTGACGGCGGTCCCGCAGGGCTTCCGCAACGGCGCCGGGATCATCTTCTTCGTCTTCGTGGTCGGCGGGGTCATCGGGATCCTCCGCGCCACGGGCGCCATCGACGCGCTGATCGGGACCGCGATCCGCGGCTTCTCGGGGCAGCCCGTGCTCCTGATCGCCGGCATGACGCTGCTGTTCGCGATCGGGTCTTCGACGATCGGGATGGCCGAGGAGTACATGCCCTTCGTGCCGATCCTGGTGACCCTGAGCCTCGCGCTCAAGATGGACGCCGTGGTCGCCCTCGGGATCGTCTACATCGGCGCCGGCGTCGGCTACGGCTGCGCTGCCGTCAACCCGTTCACCGTCGCCATCGCGCAAGACATCGCCGGCGTCGAGCCCGCCTCGGGCTGGCTGTTCCGCGTGGTCTTCATGGTCGCGGCCTGCGCGGTCGGCGTGCTGCACATCGTGCGCTACGCCAACCGCGTCAAGCGCGACCCAGGGCAGAGCTTCGTGCGCGACGTCGACTACTCCGAAGGCTACGAGATGCCGGCCGACACGCAGATGACGCTGCCGCGCGTCGCTGTGCTGGCGCTGTTCGTCGGCGCGATCGTGCTGTTCGTCTACGGCGTG
>CAZTQF010000508.1:0-2950 GCA_964615255.1 uncultured candidatus Brocadiaceae bacterium
GCGCCGATCCCGACCGAAGCCAACCCGCAGAGCATCGACGCGACCGACCTCGACGGCGACCAGGACGACGACCTCGTCGCCGGCTTCGGTTCGTTTGGCAGCCTCGGGGTGCCCGCCTCGGGCGCGGTCACCACCTTCGAGAACCTCGGGGACGCGACCTTCCGCCAGTCGACGAGCGTCGCCGACACGCCGGTGCGCACCGTCGCCACGGGCGACCTGGACAACGACCAGCTGCTCGGCCAGAAGTTCGGAGACGCGGCCTCGATCGCGTCGGGCTCGGTCGGCGTCAACGTCTACGGGACCTACCGTCAGGGCGTCGGCTTCGGCGACGGCGGCATCACCGGCCTCGTCTCGGCCCCGACCGGGATCGGCTTCGGCGACTTCAACGGCGACGGCTTCGAGGACCTGGTCTGCGCCGAGGTCACCGGCAACGTCGTGATGATCCTCGCCGAGCCCCAGGCCCGCCTCGACTACTACGGCGAGGGCTGCCCCGGCACCAGCGAGGTCATCCCCTGCATCGGAACCGTGGGCTACCCCGCGCCGACCCAGCCCAACGCGACCTTCGGCTTCGAGCTGAACGACGCGCGGCCGTTCACGTTCGGCGTCGTGCTGCTCAGCGCGGCCCCGACCGCGGCGCCCGCCTGCCTGCCGCAGGTGAACCTGCTGACGCTGCTGGACGTCTCGGCGGGCCTGGTCAACGCGACCGGAACCATGCAGACGCTGCTCCCGCTGCCGGCGAGCCCGTCGGTGCCCGGCTTCGCGCTCTACGCCAGCGGCGTCGTCTTCGACCCGTTCGGCACGAGCTTCGGCGCGCAGACCTTCTCGCTGACCAAGGGCCTGCGCGTCCGCGTCGGCTTCTAGGGCGGCGCGAAGCGCACCGCGCGCGGCCTCGGCGCCGCGCGCGCTTCTCGAAGGCTCCCGCGGCATCCGCGGTTGAGCCGACGGCGCCGACGGCGGATGCTTGCCGGCATGTCGTCGATGCACGCGGTGATCATGGCTGGCGGGTCAGGCACGCGGTTCTGGCCCGCGAGTCGCCAGACCCGACCCAAGCAGCTCCTGCCGCTCTCCGACGGCGCGCCGATGATCCGCGCCGCGGTCGAGCGCGTCGCGACGACCTGCCCGCCCGAGCGCGTGTGGATCGTCACCAACGCCCAGCAGCGAGACGCCATCCTGGCGCTGCTGCCGGCTTTCCCGCCGGCGCAGGTCGTCGTCGAGCCCGAGGCGCGCGACACCGCGCCGTGCGTCGGACTCGCCCTGGCGAAGGTGGCGGCGATCGACCCGGACGCCACGGTCGCGATCCTGCCAGCAGACCAGGTCATCGAGCCGCCTGCCGAGTTCGGCCGCATGCTGGCCCGCGGCGCGGCGATCGCGCGCGACGGCCAGACGCTGGTGACCTTCGGCGTGAAGCCCAGCTACCCCGCGACTGGCTACGGCTATGTCGAGCTCGGCGCTGCGCTCGACGACCAGACCCCGCGCGGGTTCGCGGCGAGCGGCTTCCGCGAGAAGCCGGACGCTGCCACTGCGGAACAGTTCGTCCAGTCCGGCCGGTTCTGGTGGAACACAGGGGTGGTCGTGTTCTCGCTGCAGGCGATGCGCGCGCAGATGCGGCGGCACTGCCCCGAGCTCGACGCCGCTGTCGACGCGATGCAGAAGGCCCTCGGCGCAGGCGACGAAGGCGGCGTGCAGGCGGCGTTCCGGAGCGCGCCGAAGACGTCCATCGACTTCGCCGTGATGGAGAAGGCCGACGCCCTCGCCGTCGTCGAGTGCACGGCCATGTGGGACGACGTCGGCAGCTTCCCGGCGCTGGCGCGCGTGCTCGAGGGCGACGAGCATCGCAACCACCTGTCGCTGCACGGCGGCGCGCAGGCAGTGGCGCTCGAGTCCGCGGACAACGTCGTCTACGCCGAGGGGGCGCGCACCGTCGCGCTGTTCGGGGTCGAAGGCCTCGTGGTCGCCGCCGTCGGCGACGCCGTCCTGGTCTGCCCCAAGGACCGCGCCGACGAGCTCAAGAAGGTCGTCGAGCAGCTGCGTGCGGAAGGGCGCGAGGACCTGCTGTGAGCCTGACCCCGCGCTCGCGCATCCTCGCGGTCGACTTCGGCGACGCGCGCACGGGCCTCGCAGCCACCGACTGGACCGGGTCGATCGTCGTGCCGCTGCCGCGCATCGACAGCCGCGACCAGGACGAGGTCGTCCGGCACGTCCTGGCGCTCTGCGCCGAGCGGGACGCCGAGGCCCTGGTGGTCGGCATGCCCCTGACGCTCGACGGGTCGGCCGGTGAGCGCGCGCAGAAGACCGACGCGTTCGTAGTGAAGCTGCGGGCGGCGACCACGCTGCCCGTCGCCACCGTCGACGAGAGCCACACCACGGACGAGGCCCACGACCGGCTGAAGATGGGCGGGATGAAGGCCAAGAAGCGAAGGGAGTTCGCCGACAGCGTCGCGGCGCTGGTCATCCTGGAGCGCTACCGCCACCAGCTCGCGCGCGGCTGACCGCGCAGCGAAGAAGTTGCCTGGTCCCCGTAAGCCGGGTTCTGGTGCCGCCCGGAGGCGGTGACGACCATTTCTCTAGGACCACCCTCGCAGGTGGCCGCCAACGACCTACCCGAGGACCTGAGCGCGGGCCGCGCGATCCTCCTACTCGGTCTTCCTCCAGGTGGGGTTTGCCGTGCCGCCCCGCTCACGCGGGGCGCGGTGGGCTCTTACCCCACCGTTTCACCCTTGCCGTCCTCTCGAGCGAGCTCGTGAGCGTCCGGCGGTTTGTTCTCTGTGGCACTTTCCCTGTCCTTGCGAACGGTGGGCGTTACCCACCACCTTGCCCTGAGGAGCCCGGACTTTCCTCCCGCAGCCAACGCTGCCGGCGGCCGTCCAGGGACCAGGCGCGAGGAACATAAGTCCTTTTGATCTCTACCGAAACAGCCGGAATCAATATCCGGTTAAATCGGACACCCTAC
>CAZTQF010000509.1:0-2949 GCA_964615255.1 uncultured candidatus Brocadiaceae bacterium
CAACCCTTTTCTAAATGATATATTCAGGGCATTGCGATATAAGCCGGATTATCCAGCCTTTGTGGATCGCGACCTGACTGCAGGAGAGCTCATTGAGCTGGAGCCGGTTGACTATGGTTGTGAAATATTTGATGATGCCACAAGCATTCTTGATGATTCCGCCTATATGTCATTCCCAGGCATTTTTCCAAACCCCGCCAATGATGTTTTGGAATTCAAGGATTTCCAGGAACTTGAAACTGTAAATATTATTGACAATCTGGGTCATATCAGGAGCACATTTGTGACCTTGGCCAGCAGTACGATTGACATTCATTTTCTTGACCCAGGGGTTTACTATGTCACTTTCAAATGGCGTGGCAAACACATTGCTCAAAAATTGGTCAAGCATTAAGATCAAATCAATTCAATAGTCATACATTTACCAAAAAATTATCCTATGCGGTTTTTCATAAAACCCTTTCTGGCACTATTGTGTATATCCATGTTGGCAAATATTCATGCACAAAACACGGTTGGCTTGATTTCTTACAACCAAAACAAGGCATACGACGGCTATAACCTGATCTATCAACATAATCAGCCCAATGTATATCTTCTGAATAATTGCGGAGAGATTGTGCACAGTTGGAAGGGAGAACCGGATACCCGCCCGGGTAATACGGCATATCTATTGGATGATGGACGACTCGTAAAAACTTTAAGGCCGGCTATGGTTGCTGGAAACCCGATCTCGCGCAGGCGGTGGAGGAAGGCCCGCGGCTGCAGCGCCGGCCGCCGGCTCTGCACGGGCTCGACCAGCACGGCGGCGAGCTCGGGCGCGAGCTCCTCGATCTTCGCGAGGCTCGCGTCGTCACCGTAGGGCAGGACGATGGCCTCGCCGACGTGGCTCCGCGGGATGCCGGGGGCGCCAGGCAGCCCCCGTCCGCCCGGCCCCGGCCGCGCGACGACCTCGTCGTTCACGCCGTGGTAGGCGCCCTCGAACATCACGACCTTGTCGCGACCGGTCACCGTGCGCGCGACCCGGAGCGCGGCCATCACGGCCTCGGAGCCGGTGTTCGCGAACGCCACCCGCTCGTTGCCCGTCAGCTCGCAGAACAGCCGGGCGACCTCGCCCGTCAGGACGGACTGCGGACCGATCTCGATGCCCTTGTCGAGCTGCTCGCGCACCGCCTCGGTCACAAAGTCCGGGGAGTGCCCGAAGAAGATCGAGCCGTAGCCGTTGGTGAGGTCGACGTACTCGTTGCCGTCGATGTCCCACAGGCGGGACCCGCGCGAGCGGTCCGTCACGATGGGATAGACGATCTCCTTCCACGCAGGGTCGAAGCCCGAGACCACGCGGGGATCGGCGAGCTGGGCGCGGTTGGATTGGACCGAGGCCTTCGAGCCGGCGGTCCGCGCGGCGTAGTCGCGCACGAACCGGTCGAGGTAGCTGCGCTGGGCGGGCTCGAGCCGGTCGCGCGCGTCCGTCGAACGCTCGATCCGCGTGCTCGGACCCGCGCGGGTGCCGGCCTCGACGGCGGGCGCCTCGTCGGCTCGCTCCGGCTCGTCAGCCGCGCTGTCTTGCGCGGGGCCGCCGCGGACGTTCGCGCGGAGCCAGTTCGTCAGCGCGCGCGGCGACGTGTGCCGCTCCATCAGGTCGCGGAAGCTGACGTCGACGTCGAACTCCCGGCGGAGCGCGATGGCGAGCTGCGTCAGGTCGAGCGAGTCGAAGTCGAGCTCGGCCCAGGCCTCGTCGGCGTCGCTCTCCAGCTCGACGCCGGCGACCTGTTCGACGACCGTGCAGAGCCGGTCGGAGACGTCCGCGGGCGCGGCCGCGGACGCTTCGTCGGGCGCGCTCTCCGTCGTCGCCGCCGTCGGCTGCGGCGCGCCAGGCTCGACCCAGTGCACGGTCCGCGCGAACGGATAGGTGGGGAGCGAGACGCGCCGAGCGTCGCCGCGCCCGGCTTGGTCAGAGCAGAGCGCGGCGCCTGCGGCCCACGCCTCGCCGACCGCGCGCAGCATCTCGGCGCGCGCGTCGCCGGTGCCCGCGCCGGGCAGCGCGGCGATCGGCGTCCTGCCGGCGCCGATCGGGTGGATCATCGCCAGCGCCGTCAGCGAGCCGCCGGGCCCGACCTCGAGCAGGGCGGAGTCCTCGAGCGCGCCGACGTGGTCGAGCGCGCGCGCGAACAGGATCGGCGCGGAGACGATCCGAGCCCAGTAGGCGGGGTCGGTGGCCTCGTCGTCGGTGAGCTCTCGGCCCAACGACCCGGAGATCAGGCGACGCGTCGGGGCGCGCAGCTCGACGCTCGCGAGGTCTTGCTCCAGCGCCTCGGCGCAGGCGGCCATGAGGGGGGAGTGGAACGCGCGGTCGCCGCGCAGTTCCTCGACGCGTACGCCGGCGCTGCGGAGCCGCTGCGTCAGCGCGTCTACGGCCTCCGCCGAGCCCGCGAGCGCCAGCACGTCGGGGGCGTGCTCGGCGGCGACCCACACGTCGGCGTCGCCTGCGGCCTCGACCTCTTCCTTCGTGCAGTAGGCCGTCACCAGCTTGCCGGCGGGGGCTGCGGCGGAGCGCGCGCCGGATCGGACCAGCAGCGCGATCGCGTCGGGCAGCGAGATCACGCCGGCCAGGACGCCCGCGGCGAACTCGCCGAGGCTGCAGCCGAGCAGCGTGCGCGCGCGCAGCCCGCAGGCCTCCAGCGACTTCGCGAGCGCGATCTCGAAGGCGAAGAGCATGGGCTTGGCCACGCTCAGGTCGCCGGCCTCCGCCGCCGCGTCGGGCCGGAGCAGCGCCGCCTCGAGCCCGTCACACCCGTGGTCTCGGGCGATCGCGACGCACTCGTCGAGCGCCGCGCGGAAGACCGGATCGGACGCGTGCAGGGCTGCTGCCATGCCAGCGCGCTCGACGCCGAGGCCGGGGAACGTGAACACGATCGCGCGGTCGCGCGCTGCGGCCTGCTGGCTGCAGGG
>CAZTQF010000510.1:0-2949 GCA_964615255.1 uncultured candidatus Brocadiaceae bacterium
CGAGACCCCGATGCGGTTCGTCCGTCAGCGTCAGTTCGACACCCAGGCGGCAGCCGAGCGCCGCGTGCGCACCGGCCTGCGCGTCTACGCGAGCGCGGCGGAGCTGATCCGGCACCTGGTCGGCCTGCCCGGCCCGCTCGACGCCGACGAGCAGCGTCAGGTCGCCGCGTTCGTCGCGCGCGGCGAGCACCGCGCTACGCTGCGGGCGGCGCTCGCGCTCTCGCCGGTGGAGCCCGAAGGCCTCGAGCCAGGGAGCGCGGGCGACGTCCTGCTGCGTGAACTCCGGCGCGCGCTGTGACCGACGACCGACCAGCCGGACGCGACCCGTTCTCGCGCTATCGCGACCAGCTCGCGGCGGTGGGGTTCCGGCCGAGCACGAGCCGCGGGCAGAACTTTCTGCTCGACCCGAGCCTGCACCGCTGGATCGCCGCACAGGCCGGGGCCGGTCCTGCGGACACGGTGGTGGAGATCGGGGTCGGCCTGGGCTTCCTCACCAGGGAACTCGCCGCCGTCGCCGGCAAAGTGCTGGCGGTAGAGATCGAGCCGCGCCTGCTCGACATCGCGCAGCGCGAGCTCGGCGGGCTCGAGAACGTCGAGTGGCTGCTCGCCGACGCGCTCGGAGGGCCAGGGCGGACGCTCGCGCCGCGGATCGCGGCGTGCGCTGCCGAAGGCACGGGCCGCGTCATGGTCGTCGCGAACCTCCCGTACTCGGTCTCTGGCCCGCTCGTCGCCGAGCTCGCGCAGCTCCCTCGCGTCCCGGACCGCGTCTGCGTGCTGGTCCAGAAAGAGCTCGGCCAGCGGCTGGCAAGCCCGGTCGGAGACCCGCTCTACGGCGGGCTCAGCGCGCTGGTGCAGGCGCTGTTCGAGGTGCGCTCGCTGCGCGATGTCTCTCCGTCCGTGTTCCGGCCGCGGCCCAAGGTCTGGTCCTCGGTGGTCTCGCTCGAGCGTCGCGTCGACGCGCCGGCAGGGCTCGAAGGCGCGGAGGCGCGCGCTCGCTACGCGAGGTTCTTGCGGCAGCTGTTCGGCCAGCGTCGAAAGACCTTGCGCACGACGGCGGCCCGGGCTGCGCAAGCGCTCGGCTTGCCGACGCCGGCGCTGCCCGAAGAGACGTCGTCCCGGCGGGCAGAAGAGCTTTCGCCGGAGCGGCTTGTGGCCCTGTGGCGCGCGTGTGAAGAGGGCTGAAGCGGCGGCTGCCGTTTCTGTCGACCGAGGGTTGACGGGCAGCTAGAGCGTGCTACCCTGCGCGGTTGCACGACGCGCTACGTCCCCGCTTACAAGAAAGACACGCGGGGCCCGTGGAGGCCGAGCACCCATCGCTTGGCGCTCTCCGAAAGACGTTCGCAGGTGCGGCAATTCTTGTCGGTCGTTGCTGCTCGTTCTCCGCACGCGCACGTGCGGGTGGGGTAGCTTTGATTACCTGCAAATCGAAGCGCGAATCGGGTCCAGCAGCGCCCTGGAACCGAGCGTGGTCGGACTGCAGGGATCCTGTCTCTCCCGGCGCGCCTGCGCCTTCCCCCGTTCCGTATTCGATCCCCGCTGCTCCCCGGAAGGCTCGCCCAGGGCCTGATCCGGACACCACCCCCTCATGGACCGCTTCGAAGAGGCCAAGCTCCGCGTCAAGGAGAGCACCGACCTCGTCGCGTTGATTGAGTCGTATCAGCCTCTGAAGCAGCGTGGGCGGACGCTGGTCGCGCTCTGCCCGTTCCACCCGGAGAACTCGCCGTCCTTCACGGTCTTCCGGGAGACGCAGCACTTCCGTTGCTTTGGCTGCGGCAAGACCGGCGACGTCTTCACGTGGCTGATGGAGCGCGACGGCTTGAGCTTCCGCGAGGCGATGGAGACGTTGGCCGAGCGCGCCGGAGTCTCCCTCGAGGGCGTGTTCCAGCGCGGTCGGAGCGACCAGCAGAAGCAGCAGGCGCGCACCGCCTACGAGGCGCTCGGGCAGGTCGCCGACTTCTTCCACCGCGCGCTGCTGACGCCCGAAGGCAAGCTGGCGCGCGACTACCTCGACGCGCGCGGCCTCGGCGAAGCGATCGTGCCGTGGACGCTGGGCTACCACCCGGCGGGTCCGAACGGCCCGGGCACCGGCCTGCAGTCGTTCGCGCGCGAGCACAAGCTGCCGCTGCAGGTGCTCGAGCAGGCCGGCCTGCTGCGCAACGGGCGCGAGATCTACGCCGGTCGGCTGATGTTCCCGATCGTCGACGAGCGCGGGCGCACGGTCGCCTTCGGCGGGCGTCTGGTGCCGGGCGCGCCGGGCAGCGAGCCGCGGCCGGGCAGCGACTACAAGCCGCCCAAGTACCTCAACTCGCCGGAGTCGCCGTTCTTCAGCAAGCGCCGGGTCCTCTACGGGCTGCGGGCCGCCAAGGACGCCGGGGAACGCCGGCTGGTGGTCATGGAGGGCTACACCGACGTCATCGCCTGCCACATGTCGGGCTTCTCTGGTGCGGTCGCGTCGCTCGGCACGGCGTTCACGGCCGATCACGCGCGCATCGTCGAGCGCTTCGCCGACCAGGGCGTGGTGCTGATGTTCGACGGCGATCGCGCCGGCCGGCAGGCCGCCGAGCGCGCCCACCGCGAGCTCGTGAACAGCCGCCTCTCGGTCCGCGTCGCGATGGTCTCGGACGGCAGCGAGGACGCCAAGGACCCGGCCGACGTCGTGCTGGCTCGCCCGGGAGAGGACGAGGAGCTGGTGGGGGAGCGCCGGGCGCGCTTCGCCGACACGATCGACGGCGCCGAGGACGCGATGTCCGTCTGGTTCCGGTTGATGCGTCAGCGGCTCGACTTCTCGCAGCCCGCGGAGTTCGAGAGGGCCGCCCAGGAGTGCGCGCGGCTGCTCGAGCAGGTCGAGCAGCCGGTCCGGCAGGTCGCGATCATGCGCGAGATGGCTCGCCACCTCGAGGTCCCTGAGGCGGGCCTCAAGCGCCTGATGCGCAAGGCGCCGGCGCCGCC
>CAZTQF010000511.1:0-2946 GCA_964615255.1 uncultured candidatus Brocadiaceae bacterium
CCGCCGTCAACGGCGGCTTCTTCCACGTCAAGACCGAGGTCCCGGTCGGGCTCCTGATCACAGACGGCGTGCTCCGCTACGAGCAGACGGACAAGGTCACGGCGGCGATCGGGATCGACCGGCGCGGCGACGTGCACATCGAGGACCGCGCGCCGGGCGGCTGGCCCAAGATGCACGAGGCGCGCGGCAGCTATCCCGTGGTGCTCCGCAAGGGCAAGCCCGTCGAGAAGCAGGGCTGGGGCGCTGCCGACAAGCGCCACCCGCGCACCGCCGTCGGCCTGACCAAGAAGGGCCAGCTCTTGTTCGTGACCGTGGACGGGCGCAGCAAGCAGGCCGCTGGCATGACGCTGCTGGAGCTCGCCCTGGTCATGCGGTGGCTCGGCTGCGACACCGCCATGAACCTCGACGGCGGCGGCTCGACCACGATGTGGCTCCGCCAGCACGGCGTCGTCAACTGCCCGTCGGACAATCAGCGCTTCGACCACGCGGGCGAGCGGCCGGTGACCGACGCGCTGTGCCTCTACGCCAAGATGATCCTCGAGCAGGACGAGGAGCGGGCGACGTTGACCCCGCCGACAGGATGGGACCGCGCGACGGCGCGCCGCGCAGTCGGCGGCGACTGCCTGCTCCAAGACGGCGAGGGCGACGCGGTCGCGCGGTTCACGTTCACGGTCGACGCCGCCGGCACCTTCGAGCTCGCGGCCTGCTGGCCCAAGGTCCGCGGCCGCGCCTGCGACGTCGAGTGGAGCCTGTCGAACGACGCGCGCGGCGTCGTCTCCGGGCGGCGGGCGGCGGAGCGCTGGCTGCGCATGGAGGAGGTGGCGCTGCAGCCCGGCGACCACGAGCTCGTGCTGCGCAGAAAGGGCGCGGGCGCGTTCGGGGTCGACGCGTTCCGGCTGACCGAGCGCTGAGCCAGCCCAACGCTTGTCGATTGCAACGACGTTCGCCGTGCCGGAGAGTCCGTCCATGCAGTGGCAGCTCGCACCCGCGCTGAAGGCAGACGACGAGGTCGCGGTGGTCCTGCCGTCGAGCGCGGTCCGAGACCGCGGCGCGCTCGCGCGCGGGATGGAGCGGCTGCGCGCCTGGGGGCTGCGTCCGACCGTCGTAGGCTCGGGGGCGCCCGACCGCGGGCTCGACTGGCCGGAGGGCTCGGAGCTCGCCGCCGACGACCACGCCCGGCTGGCCGCGCTCCACGAGGCGCTGCGTGAGCCGCGCTTTCGCGGCGTCTTCTGCGCGCGCGGCGGCTACGGCGCCCCTCGGCTGCTCACGGACGTCGACTGGGGGCTGCTCGCCAGAGACCCGAAGCCCCTGGTCGGCTACAGCGACATCAGCGCGCTGCTCTGTGGCGCGGCGGTCGGCGCAGGCGTCGTGACCTTTCACGGCCCGATGGTCGCGACGACCGCGGCGCTGGACGCCGGCGACGCGTGCTGGGAGCAGCAGCGCCGGCTGCTCTTCGACCGCGGACCCGCGGCCCTGCCCGGCGCCGACGGCGGGCGCGCCGTGCGGCAGGGCGTCGCCGAAGGACCGCTGCTCGGCGGCAACCTCGCCGTGCTGCAGGGGCTGATCGGCACGCCGTGGCTGCCAGAGCTCGACGGCGCGCTGTTGTTCCTCGAGGACATCGACGAGGCGCCCTACCGCGTCGACCGCATGCTCACCCACCTGCGCCTCAGCGGCCTGCTCGACCACGTCGCCGGCGTCGTGCTCGGCGACTTCCACGTCGCGGGCGCCGCGCTCGCGAGCGAGCACCCGCCCATGCACCGCGTCCTCAAGGAGCGGCTCTGCGACCTGGAGGTGCCGGTCGCGTGCGGCTTCCCGTTCGGGCACCGGCCGGGGGCGTGGACGCTGCCTTTCGGGGGCCGCGCGCGCCTCGAGGTCGACGCCGCGGGCGCGCAGCTGACCCTCCTGCAGGGCTGCGTGCGATGACGTTCGAGCTGCGCTGCCGGCCGTACACGCTGGAGCTGCGCAACCGCTTCACGCTCGCCAACAGCTCGCGCACGACCACTCCGACGCTGCTCGTCGAGCTCGAGCAGGACGGCGTGGTCGGCCGCGGCGAGGCGGCGATGCCTCCCTACCTGGGCGAGACGCACGCGAGCGCGCAGGCGTTCCTGCAGCGGATCGACCTCGGGCTGCTCGCCGATCCGTTCGAGACCGACCGAGCGCTGACCGCCGTGGACGCGCGCGCGCCGCGGGACACCGCCGCCAAGGCGGCCTTCGACCTCGCGCTGCACGACTGGCAGGGCAAGCGCCTCGGCGAGCCGCACTGGCGCCGCCTCGGGCTCGACCCTTCGCAGACGCCGCCGACGTCGTTCACGCTCGGGATCGACGACCCGGACGTGCTCGCCGAGCGAGCGGCGACCGCCGCGAAGACCTTCCGCGCCCTCAAGATCAAGCTCGGCGGGGACAAGGACCGCGACATGGTCACCGCGATCCGCCGCGCGACCGACGCGCCGCTGCGGGTCGACGTCAACCAAGGCTGGCGGGACCGCGAGGCGGCGCTGCGCGAGGCCCAATGGCTCGCGGACCGCGGCGTGGAGCTGCTCGAGCAGCCGATGCCCGCCGAACAGCGCGAGGACCTGGCGTGGCTGCGCGCGCGCAGCCCGCTGCCCGTCTACGCCGACGAAGGCGCCCAGCGGCTCGCCGACGTCGGCGGCGCGCGCGGGGTCTACGACGGCGTCAACGTGAAGCTGATGAAGTGCACCGGCCTGCGCGAGGCCCTGGCGATGATCCGCGAGGCGCGTCGGCTCGACCTCAAGGTGATGCTCGGCTGCATGACCGAGACCTCCTGCGCGATCGCCGGCGCGGCCCAGCTCGCGAGCCTCTGCGACGTCGTCGACCTGGACGGCGCGCTGCTGGTCCGCAACGACCCGTTCGAGCCGATGCCGTTGGTCGACGGCCGCGTGCTCCCCAACGACGAGCCCGGCCTGGGTGTCACCCCGCGCCGCGAGT
>CAZTQF010000512.1:0-2942 GCA_964615255.1 uncultured candidatus Brocadiaceae bacterium
GCGCGGCCCCCCAGGAAAGTCAGCGCCCGAGAGACAGCGAGCGCAGCCCGTCGGCTACCTAGCGGCATGGCTGCTGCTCCTCCCCCCAAGGCCTCGTCCAAGATCACGAGGCCGCTGTCGTGTGTCGCCCTGCTGCTCGCCGGGGCCGCCGCTGCATCGCTCGCGAGCTGCACCTCGGCAGGATCCCACTACGAGGTGGACGCGGCCGAGGTCGAGCGGCTCACCTCGATGCCGCTCAACACGATGAGCGCATGCGAGCTCATCGGCGCTGCGACGGAGCGCGCCTACTTCCGAGTATGGGACGGGATGCCGCGGTGGCTCGGAGGCGGCGCGCACGTCTACAGCATCGGCCTCGACGAACTCCCGCCCCAGACCGCTGCCGCGATCCGGCGCGGAGACAACCCCTTCAAGCGCTGACGACCCGGCCGTCGCGGGGCCGCTACTTGACGTGCGGCGCCGCGAGCTCTCGGGCCATCGCGTTGAACTTGGTGACGTGCGCCTCGCGCGCGTCGCCGAACTGCGCGAGCTGCTCGCGGATGGCCTCGCTCAGCTGCGCTGCGACCTCCTGCTGCCCGCGGGTCGGCCCGAACTCCGCGCGGTTGGTCGCGCTGAGCACGCCGAGGAGCTTGTCCGTGAGGCGGATCGGGAAGTTGAGCGGGTCCTGACGACTCTTCGACTTGGTCTGGTAGAGCGCCTCCTCGACGGCCGTGAAGGCGGCCTTCGCGTCGTCGGCGGCGCGGCGCAGCTTGTCCTTGTTCTGGCCGTCCTCCATGCGGGTGACCACCTCGTCCATCTGATCCCGCAGGGAGCGGATCTCTTCGATCGCTTCGTGGGCCTCGGTGACGAGCGCGTTGCCGTCGCGCACGAGGCGGTAGCGCGCCTGCAGGTCTTCGACCGACGCGTCGGTTCGCGGGTCGGGGTGGATGCTGCCGATCACGGTCTGCGAGCGGTCGCCGTAGGTCACGGTGATCGTGTAGTCGCCAGGTGCAGAGCGCGCCGCGCCGCCGCGGCCGCTCCAGAGGATCATGCCGTCGAGGATCTTGGCGCCGTCGTTGCGCCAGGTGATCTCGACGTCGTTCATGCCGCGGACGACCTCGAGCTCCTGGGCACCATCTTCGTCCTCGCCGGCTGCCGCGTCGTCCGCTGCCGCGGCCTCGTCGCGGTCGTCGCCGGCGCGGCCCGCGGGCTCGTACTCGCCCTCGTAGACGACCTCGCCGTCGAAGTCCTTGACCACGATCTCGACCTCCTCGTCGACCGCCGCGTCCGCGTCGCCGCCGAGGTAGAAGCGCACGTGCAGGTTGCCGTCGGGGTTGCGACCCTGGTCGTACTTGGCGCCGCCGCGCGACGGCCACTGCGCGACCGGCACGGGCTGGAACACGTGCAGCTCACGCTGGGCGAGGTCGGCGCGGAGCTGCCGGAGGTGCGGGAGCCCGTCGAAGGACCAGAGCGCGCGGCCCTGCGTGGCCGCGACCAGCTGGTCGCCCGCGACGACGAGGTCCGTCACAGGCACCAGCGGCAGCTCGTTCGAGAGGCGCTGCCAGCGGCGGCCGTGGTCGTAGCTCATCCAGACGGTGCGCTCGGTGCCGCAGTAGAGCAGCCCGTCGACCTCGGGGTCCGGCCGGATGCACCGGGTGAACCAGCCCGGATCGAGCCCGCCCTCGATCCGCATCCAGGTCTTGCCGTAGTCCTCCGTCCGGTAGAGGTAGGGCCGGAAGTCGTCGAGCTTGTAGCGGGTGCCGGCGAAGTAGGCGCCGCCGTCCCGGTGCGGGTCCGCGGCGATGCAGTTGACCTGCATCCACTCGGGCATGTCCGGCGGGGTCACGTTCGCCCACGTCTTGCCGCTGTCCCGCGTGACGTGCACGAGGCCGTCGTCGCTTCCGACCCAGATCGTGCCGGGCGCGCGGCCTTCGTCGACGGTGAAGATCGTGCAGTAGTACTCGACGCCGGTGTTGTCCTGCGTGATCGGGCCGCCGCTCGAGCCCATGCGGCTCGGGTCGTTGCGGGTGAGGTCCGGGCTGATCGGCTCCCAGCTCGCGCCCTCGTCCCGGCTGGCGAGCAGCACCTGCGCGCCGGTGTAGAGCAGGTCGTCCTCGTGCTTGCTCCACAGGATCGGGAAGTTCCACTGGAAGCGGTAGCGCATCGCCTCGACGCCGGCCCCCATCGGGTTGTCAGGCCAGACGGTGACCGTGCGCGAGATGCCCCGGCGGTGGTCGCGGCGCGTCAGGTAGCCGCCGTAGCTGCCGCCGAACACGATCTCGGGGTCGCCGGGCTTGGGCGCGATCCAGCCGCTCTCGCCGCCCGCGGTCGACTCCCAGTCGTCCTCGCCGATGCCGCCGCCGGTCGCGCGGTGACGGATCCGGACCGTGCTGTTGTCCTGCTGCGCCGCGTAGATGCGGTAGGGCCGGTCGTCGTCGACCGTGACCCGGTAGAACTGCGCCGTCGGCTGGTTGCTCTGCCGCGACCAGGTCTTACCGCCGTCGGTCGAGACGTTGGCGCCGCCGTCGTTGCTCTCGATCAGCCGGTCCGGGTCGCGCGGATCGATCCACAGGTCGTGGTTGTCGCCGTGCGGCGGCCGCAGCCGGTCGAAGGTCTCGCCGCCGTCGGTCGAGCGGTGCATGCCGACGTTGAGCACGTAGACCGTGTCCTCGTCCTTGGGGTCCGCGAAGACCCGCGTGTAGTACCAGGCGCGCTGCCGGAGGCTGCGCTCGTCGTTGACCCGCTCCCACGTCTCGCCGGCGTCGTCGCTACGGAACAAGCCGCCTTCGGCCGCCTCGATCTGCGCGTAGATGCGCGACGGGTTGGCCGGCGACGCCGAGATGCCGCTGATCCCGAGCGTGCCCTCGGGCATCCCGTCGCGGTCGTGCAGCGCGTCCCAGGTGTCGCCGCCGTCGGTCGACTTCCAAAGCCCCGAGCCGTCGCCGCCGGACTCGAGCGAGTACGGC
>CAZTQF010000513.1:0-2940 GCA_964615255.1 uncultured candidatus Brocadiaceae bacterium
AGCTCGAAGACCTCGTCGAAGGCGTGGCCCGAGGAGAAGAACACATGGCTGGCGAACGCCAGGTCCCAGGGTCCGGCCGCGGCGGCCTCGGCGAAGCGCGCAGGCAGGCTCGCGAACGGCTCGGCCGGCACCTGGACCCACTGCACCCGACCGCTCTCGACGAAGCGCCGAAGCTGCCGCGTGAAGCTGTGGAACTCGGCGTCGGTGGAGAGCACGCGCAGCGGCCGCTGCGCGTTCCACGCCGGCAGCGCGCTCATCAGCCGCAAGAGCAGGTCGTGCGTGTTCGCGGAGAACGCCACCTGCGATGGATCGGCGACGCCGAGCAGCCTTGCCACGCCGGCCTGCGCGGCCGGATAGACCTCCCCGAAGAACCGCCCCCACTTCTCGTCGGCAAGCTCGGCCGCGTCGGTCCAGGCGCGCAGGTGCGCCTGCCGCGTCGCGTCGGGCCAGAGGTGGTGGCTGTGGGCGGCGAAGTGCAGACGCTCCGGCTCGGCGTCGAGCGCCGCGCGGAACAGGTGGGTAGCGTCCAGGATGGTCACAGCTCGCAAGGTAACCGCCGCGGGCGGAGACGACGACTCGCGGCCGGCCGGGCAGGACCAGGCTAGCCGTCCCCCAGGTGCGCGAGCGTCGCCTCGGCCAGGATCTCGCCCAGCGAGGCGATCGTGCGCGCGCCCTCCTCGGCGGTCGCCGCCGCGGGGATCCCGAAGTAGGCGCGGTCGCCGCCGGCTTCCTCGAAGCTCTGCTTGCCGTCCCGGATCGCGACCGACAGCGACTGGGGGTTCGGCGGCAACCCGGCGCGGATCTGCTCCCGGACGAGGTCCGGGCGCTCGGCCAGGACCACCGACCCCTCGAACTGGCCGGCGTGGCAAGCGCCGCTCTTGAACTCGTCGGTGAGCCGCGAAGCCCACGGCCGCCGCGTGAGGTCGGGGTAGATCAGCTCGGCCTCGCCGCCTTGCCGGCACTGATCGACGGCCGCGTAGAGCGCGCGGATGTTCGCCGGGTCGAAGTGCGAGTTCGCGACGATCGTGCGCCGGATCCCGTGCGCCGCGAGGCCGCGCGCGACCTCGACGAGCAGCGCCGTTGAGGTCGCCTCGCTGAGCGAGATGGTGCCCGCGAAGCCGCTGGCGAACGCCGCCGGGGAGTAGGCGAGCGCCGGCAGCAGCACCACTTCGTAGCCGGCGTCGGCCAGCCGATCGCCCCCGGCGCGCGCCATCGCCTCGGAGATCAGCACGTCCGTCGACAGCGGCAGGTGCGGGCCGTGGGCCTCGGTGGCCCCCACCGGCAGGATCGCCAAGGTGCGGGCGCGGTCGAGGTCTTGCACCTCCTCCCAGGTCATTTCGTCGAAGCGCCGGACAGCCATAAGCTCGTGTTCACCTCCGTGGTGGCACTAACCTACCGACGCATGAGCTTCACCGCGCCGGCCGAGTTCCAGATCGCCGACTACTTCCTCGACGCGCGCGTCGCCGAGGGTCGCGGCGCGCGCGTCGCGCTGCACACCGAAGCGCGCAGCTACACGTATGAAGAGGTGCAGCAGGAGGCCAACCGCTACGCCAACCTGCTGGTCGCTGCCGGCGTCCAGCCCGAACAGCGCGTGATCCTCGCGCTGCGCGACGGCCTGCCCTTCGTCGCAGCACTGTTCGGCGTGCTCAAGATGGGCGGCGTCGTGGTGATGCTCAACCCAGAGCTCAAAGAAGAGCAGGTCGACTACTTCCTGGACTACACCCGCGCGCGCGCCGCCTTCGTCGAGCGCGATCACGCCGGCTGCTATGAGGCGGGTGCTGCGTCCGGACGCCTGCTCGACCAGGTGCTGGTCGTCGATGACCCGGGCTTTGGGGCCCGTCGCGACGCGGCCGCCGCGACGTTCGAGAACTTCCGCTCGCACCGGGACGACGCCGCGATCTGGCTGTTCTCCGGCGGCACCACCGGCAAGCCGAAGGCGGTCGTACAGACGCACCGCAGCTTCGCCTACACCACCGAGTGCTACGGCAAGGGCACGCTCGCGATGACCGAGGACGACGTCACGCTGTCGGTCCCCAAGCTGTTCTTCGGCTACGCCACCGGGATCAACCTGCTGTTCCCGTTCTCGGTCGGGGCGTCGTGCGTGCTGTTCGCCGACCGCTGCACGGAGGCCCGGGTCTTCGAGTTGATCGCGCGCTTCCGGCCGACGGTGCTCGTCAACGTCCCCACCATGATCAAGAAGCTGCTCGACAGCCCGACGGCGCGCGAGCAGGACCTGTCTTGCCTGCGGCTGGCGACGTCTGCCGGAGAGGCGCTGCCGCCGCCGCTGCACGAGCGGTGGAACGCGGCCTACGGCGTCGACCTGCTCGACGGTCTGGGCACGGCCGAGATGTGGCACATCTTCTTGTCGAACCGGCCCGGCGACGTGCGCGTCGGCACCATCGGGAAGGTCGTCGAGGGCTTCGAGGTCAAGGTCTGCGACGAAGACGGCGCGGAGATCCCGGACGGCGAGGCCGGCTGGCTCTGGGTGCGCGGCGGCGCGCGGGCGCTCGGCTACTGGCAGCAGCTCGAGAAGACCGCGTGGGGGTTCCGAGGCGAGTGGTACGTCTCGGGCGACCTCGTCACGCGGGACGCAGACGGGTGGTTCCACTACGGCGGCCGCGCCGACGACATGCTCAAGGTGTCCGGCAAGTGGCTCGCGACGCGCGAGGTCGAGGACTGCCTCGAAGCTCACCAAGCGGTCAAGGAGGCCGCGGTCGTGGGCGTCGTCGATGGCGACGGGCTGACCAAGCCGCACGCGTTCGTCGTGCCGGTCGCGACCTCGCCAGGTCTGGAGGAGGCGCTGCAGGCATGGGTCAAGGACCGGCTCGAGCCCTACAAGTACCCGCGCAAGGTCGTGCTCATGGAGGACCTGCCGCGGACCCACCTGGGCAAGGTGGATCGGGGTCGCCTGCGGCGCTTGTGAGCGCCGGGCGACGGCGC
>CAZTQF010000514.1:0-2919 GCA_964615255.1 uncultured candidatus Brocadiaceae bacterium
GTCGTAGCCGTCCTGGTCGATCGCCAGCTTGGTCAGCGGGATGTTGTCGAAGAAGGCCGACACGAAGCCGAGCCCGAGCGCGGTCCACTCGGACGGCGCCGGCAGCTCCTCGACCGGCATCATCGACGCGGCAGCGACGAGGCAGACCAGGAACACCATGCCGTGCGCGGCGTGCGGCAGCGCCTTCCAGTTGGCCTTGCTGAGCAGCTGCCCGAGCGCGATCGCGATCCAGACGCCCAGGGCCGGGAAGCTGAACGCGATGTTGGTCGAGATCGTGCCGACGATGATCATCCCGACGATCACCAGCTTGGTCTTGTCGACCGGCGGTGAGGCCTCCTCCGGCTTGATCAGCGGCTGCAGCGAGTTCTGCTGCGCGCTCGCGAAGATCCCGAAGAACGAGATCGCGACGACCGCCCCGATCGCGGCCTCGACCACCCAGAGCGGCGAGGCGCCTGCGATCCAGATCATGGTCGTGGTCGTGTCGCCGATGACCGAGCCGGCGCCGCCGGCGTTGGACGCGGCGACCATGGCGGCGAGGTAGCCGATGTGGACCTTGCGCTTGAACAGCGTGATCGCGGCGGCGCCACCGATCAGCGCCGCGGCGATGTTGTCGAGCAGCGCCGACAGCACCGCGATCAGCAGCAGCAGCAGGAAGGGACCGATCTTCCCGGCAGGCAGCTTCTCGGCCAGCTTCTCCGGCATGTAGCTGCGCTCGAAGTAGTCCGCCAGGATCGCGAAGCCCAACAGCAGCCCGGAGAGGTTGACCAGCTCCTTCCACTCGCCGCCGAAGTGACCGAGCACCGTGCCCGCAGGGTTGTGGTGGGACGGCGGGAAGCCGACCACGGCGCGGATCACGAGGGCGCCGAGCAGGCCGGTGACCGCGATCTGGACCGCATACTTGTGAAAGCGCGCGATGCCCAGAAGGGTGGCCGCGAACAGACCGAAGAGGAGGTAGTTGGTCACTGGCTGCGGGAGAGGGGTGGCCCGGAGACGTGCCGCAATGGTGCCGCAACCGGCGGGATCCTCCAACCCGAACCCGCAACAAACTCGGGCCCGGAGCGCAGCGCTACCGCCTGGCGAATTCGACCCACACGAGCCGGTGATCCGAGGCCTCGGCGAGCTTCAGCGTCTGCTCGAACGCCCGCGGCCAGAAGACCGCGCCCCCTGCGACGGAGAGGTCGCGCGACGGCAGCACGTAGTCCACGCGCAGGTTGCCGGGCCCTTTGCCCGGCGCATCGGCGAAGTCCCCGGTGTCGACGCCGGGGTCTCCCTGGTGCTGCATGTTCACCCCGAACTGCTTCAGCTTCTGCTCCGGTCCGCCGAGGCTCTTCGGCTCGGGGTCCTGGACGCGCGGGTGCGAGAGGAGCGCGCGCAGCGCGCCGCGGCGCGCGTCGCCGTCCACGGGATCGCAGTTGAGGTCGCCGAGCACGACGAACGACTGCCCCGCTGCGAGCCCGCCGGCTACGCCCGCGTCGTCGACGATCCATGCCGATCGCCCCTCGGTCAGGTAGTCGACCCAGAAGCGGATCTCGTCGTGGTTGCGACGGCCGTTGCGGTCCTCCTCGCCGTCGAACGCGGGCGGAGTCGGGTGGCTGCACAGAGCGTGCACGACGTAGCCGTCCTCGCGCGTGCCGATCCCGATCGGCACGTCCCAGTGGCTCTTGGAGGAGAGCCGGAGGCGCTGCCAGACTTCGTCTGCGTAGTAGCCCTCGGGCCGCAGCGCGCCCGGCATCGCGCTCCACGCGAGCCCCTGGAACGTCCGCACCTCGTCCTCGAGGATCGGGTAGCGCGACAGCAGCGCCATCCCGTACTGCCCCTCGAAGACGCCGTAGCCGAACGCATCCTGCGGCCCCTCGACCGCGCCGTCGGCGTCGAGGTCCATCCCGGACGGCAGCCCGGTGTTGACCGGCGCACAGAAGACGTAGGGGAACGCGATCGGGTCCTGTCCTCCCTGCGGCACGGCGAGGTACTCGTCGGCGAACACCCGCGCCGCGTCGCCCGCCGCGTCCCGGTCCAGCTCGTTGAGCAGGATCACGTCGACCTGCGCGCGCTGCACGACCTCCGCGAGCTTGCGCGCCGCCTCGCACTCCCCGCCGCGCAGTTCCTCTAGGAGTTGACCTTCGGCGGGCCGGTTCAGGGCGAGGTTGTAGGTCGCGAAGCGCACCGTCGGGCCGCCGCTTGCCCGGTCCCGAGTGGCGAGGTGGTAGACCACCGGCACCGAGAGCCCCATGCAGAGCAGCGCCATCCAGGTGTAGTTGAACTTCATGGCTCGAGCCTCGTCGGTCCGGCCGCGGGCGACGCGAACATCTCCGCCGCGTCCGCGAGGCGCAACCGCGGTCCGATCAGGACGACCGTGTCGCCGACCTCGAGGACCGTGTCCGGATGGATCTCCGCGATGTTGTGGTCGCCGCGGCGGACGGCGACGACGCTCCACCCCGTGCGCCGACGGACACCGGAAGCGGCGACGGGCCGCCCCGCGACCGGCGCCCCCGCCTGGACGACGCGCACCGCGAAGCTCAGGCCGGGCAGGAAGCTCGCGACCTCGTCGGCGCCCGCGGGCGAGGACGCCCGGGCCCCGACGCCGGCGCGCGCGCGGGTCGCCCGGACCTGCCGCCCGATCTCGTCGTCGGTGACGAGGAAGCGCCGCAGGACGCGGACCAGCATCTCGACCGAGGCCTCCAGCTCCTGCGGCACGACCTCGTGCGCGCCGCTGCGCAGCAGCGGCGCGACGTCGTCCTCGTAGACGGCGCGCGCCAGCACGTGCGCGTGCGGCGCCCGCTGCCGCACCAGCTGGGCGATGCGGCGGGTCGCGGCCGCGTCGTTGACGGCGAGGATCACCAGCTGGGCGCGGCCGACGTCGAGGCTGTCGAGCACGGCCACGCGGGTGAGCTCATCGAGGTCGGCGCGGGACCGCGCGCG
>CAZTQF010000515.1:0-2919 GCA_964615255.1 uncultured candidatus Brocadiaceae bacterium
TCGCCGTCGACGACCTCAACGACTGGGTCGGCGCGCTCGGGGGGCACCCGCAGGCCAAGACGCCCAACATCGACGGGCTCGCGGCGCGCGGCACGCTGTTCGCCAACGCGCACTGCCAGGCGCCGGTGTGCTCGCCTTCGCGCGCGTCGTTGCTGACCGGCAGGCTGCCGTCGACCACGGGGATGTACTTCCTGCTGCCGGCGCTGGCCGCCGAGCCGTCGCTGAAGGACACGGTCACGCTGGTGCAGCGGTTCGCCGAGGAGGGTTACGCGACGTTCGGGGTTGGCAAGGTGCACCACGGCGACGAGCGACCGTTCTTCGACGAATACGGCGGCGGCATGGGCGGCTTCGGCCCGCGTCCAGAGGACAAGCTCTCGTACCCGATCGGCCATCCGCTGTGGGACTGGGGCGCGTATCCGGAGACGGACGAGCAGATGCCAGATCATCGCGTCGCTGCGTGGGCTGCGCAGAAGCTCGGAGAAGAGCACGAGCGACCGTTCTTTCTGGCGGCGGGCTTCTGGCGGCCGCACGTTCCGATGTACGCGCCGAAGCCGTGGTTCGACCTTCACCCGCGGGCGCAGGTGCTGCTGCCCGAGGTGCGCGAGGACGACCGCGACGACCTGCCGGACTACGCCAAGGCGCTGACGATCGGACTGCCGGCGCCGCGGCACGAGTGGCTCGTGGAGAACGACCAGTGGCGGCACGCCGTGCAGGCGTACCTCGCCAGCACCAGCTTCGTCGACGCGTGCGTCGGCCGCGTGCTCGGCGCGCTGGCGGAGAGCCGCTACGCCGACGACACGATCGTCGTGCTCTTGTCGGATCACGGCTTCCACCTCGGCGAGAAGCAGCGCTGGGCCAAGCGCTCGCTGTGGGAGACCTCGACCCGCGTGCCGCTCGTAGTCGCCGCTCCCGGGCGCGCGCCCGGCGTGTCGTCGCAGCCGGTCGGCTTGGTCGACGTCTACCCGACGCTGCTCGAGCTCGCCCGGATGGCGCCGGACGCAGGGCTCGACGGCCACAGCCTGGCGCCGCTGCTCGACGATCCGGACGCCTCTTGGCCGCACGTCGCGCTCACCACGTTTGGGCCGGGCAACCACTCCGTGCGCACCTCGCGGTGGCGCTACACCCGCTACGCCGACGGCAGCGAAGAGCTCTACGACCACCACGAAGACCCGCGGGAGTGGCACAACCTCCTCGCGCGCGAGCCGCGCACGGACGCCGTCGAGGAGGTCCTCGCAGACCTCCGCGCGCGGCTGCCCGCCGCTGATGCGCCGATCCGCAGCAAAGCCGAAGGTAGCGCCGGCCTCGACGCGTTCCGCGCGGCCGAGCGCGGTCGGTGAGGGAAGCAGCGGGTATGTTGGCGACCGTCCACTCGTCTCCCTCCGCGTCTCCATGCTGCATCGCACCGCCACGTTCCTCCTCGCCGCAGTTGTCGCCGTAGCCGCAGGCCTGCCCGCGCAGCACGACGCGGACACGCTCCAGCGTCCGAAGCAGGCTGCGAAGCCGCTCAAGGCGCTGATCGTCGACGGCCAGAACAACCACAACTGGAAGCAGACCACGCCGCTGTTGAAGGCGACGCTCGAGCAGAGCGGCCGCTTCGTCGTCGACGTCGCGACCTCACCCGCCAACAAGGAAGAGCTTCTGACGTTCGCGCCGAAGTTCGCCGACTACGACGTCGTGATCTCCAACTACAACGGCCAGCTGTGGCCGAAGGCGGCGCGCGAGGCGTTCAGCGACTACGTGCGCGAGGGCGGCGGCTTCGTCTCCGTGCACGCCGCCGACAACGCCTTCCCCAACTGGAAGGACTACAACCTGATGATCGGCGTCGGCGGGTGGGGGCGACGCAGCGAGAAGTCGGGGCCCTACGTGCGCTGGCGCGACGGCGCGATCGTGCGCGATACGGGTCCTGGTCGCGGCGGCTCGCACGGCCGGCGGCACGAGTTCGTGCTGGACGTTCGCGACACAGAGCACCCGATCACCAAGGGTCTGCCCAAGCGCTTCCTGCACTGCGCCGACGAGCTCTACGACCGGCTGCGCGGTCCCGCCGAGAACCTGACCGTGCTGGCGACGGCGTTCAGCGACAAGAAGACCGGCGGCAGCGGCGAGCACGAGCCGCTGCTGATGGCGATCGACTTCGGCGAGGGCCGGTGCTTCCACACCGCGCTCGGCCACGATCCCACCGCGATCCGGTGTGTGGCGTTCCAGGTGACGTTGGTGCGCGGCGCCGAGTGGGCGGCGACCGGCGCGGTGACGACCGCCGTGCCTGCGTCCTTTCCGGGCGCGGACAAAGTGGCGGTACGCGACCCGCTCGTGAAGGATTCGAAAACCGATCGCTAGCACTGAGCGCGCGGGTAGCTTCGACCCCATGAAGAAGCTGCTCGTCCTGGCGGCGCTGCTCGGTGCCTCGGCGTGCGCGGTCGCTCCGGCCGGAGACGAACGCGACGTGATCACGACCGTGCAGGCCATGTTCGACGGGATGCGCGCGCGCGACGCCGACGCCGTGCGCTCGATGCTGTGCGAGGACGCCGTGTTCGCGTCGGTCGCGCGCGTCGACGGTCGGCCGGTCACGCGCGTCTCGGCCGCCAAAGACTGGCTCGTGTCGCTCGGCAGCGGCGAGGAGCCCTGGATCGAGCGGATGTTCTCGCCGGTGGTCGACGTGCGCGGGGACTTCGCGTTCGCGCAGATGGACTACGACTTCCACCGCGGCCAGACCTACAGCCACCACGGCGTCGACCAGCTCCTGCTGGTCCGCGATCCGAGCGGCTGGCGCGTCGCGAGCATCGTGTACTCCGTCGTTCGCGGCGACGAGCAGAGCCCCTTCGGCGGCCTCTAGGCCGTCAGCTTTTTGGCGCGGTGCTGCGTGCTGCGCCGCGCGTCATTCAAACCCTCTCCTCGAACCTCGATATGCTCGATCTCTCCAAG
>CAZTQF010000516.1:0-2909 GCA_964615255.1 uncultured candidatus Brocadiaceae bacterium
CGGCCAGGCGACCGCTTCCGCCACGTGTTCCGCCGGCTCGCGAGCTCGTTCGAGTTTCGGGCGCGCGGCGGCGACGACGACCAGGGCGACCGCCTCGTGGTCGTGCGCACGGTGCGGCCAGCGCAGGTCGCCACGCTGGCGGCCGAGATCACGCCGCCCGCCTACACCGGCGTCGACCGGATCGAGCAGCGGGGCGGCGCGATCGAGGCGTTGGTCGGCAGCGCCGTCGAGCTGACCGTGCAGGCCACCGCGCCCGTGCGCGAAGCGCAGCTCGTCTTCCTGGAGAGCGGCGCCCGCGTCCCGCTCGAGGCCGTGCGGCTGCAGGACGACGGCGGCGCCTCGACCGAGTGGCGCGGCGCCTTCACGCTCACCGCAACCGATCGCTACCAGGTCGAGCTGGTGGCGCAGAACGGTCTGCGCAACCCCAACCCCGGCACCTACCCCATCTCGGCGCTGAAGGACTACGAGCCGGTCGGTCGCTGGCTCCTGCCCGAGGACGACACGCTCGCGCTGCTCGCTGGCGGGATCCTCTGCCTGCGGGTGGACGCCCGCGACGACTTCGGCCTCGAGGCCGTCGACCTCGTCGTCGAGCGCGGCGGCGAGGTCGTGCTCACGCAGCCGCTGCTGCCTGCCCCGGACGCAGGCGCCGCTGCGCAGCCCCCGCGCAAGCGGGTCTTCCCGACCCGCCTGTTCGAGGTCCGCGAGCTGCTCGGCTCGTCAGAAGGCGGCGAGGGCCTCTTCGCCCAGCTGATGCTGCGCGACAACCGCGAGCCCGAGCCCGGCGTCGCACAGCTGCCGCGACGGATCATCCAGATCGTGGATTCGCAGCAGCTCGCAGGGCTGATCGCCAAGCGCTTCCGTCGACTGCGGGAAGAGGTCGAGCAAGCGTACAGCGTGCAGGCGGACCGCGCCGAGCGGCTCGACGAGCTGCTCCTGCGCATCCAGGGCGGCGACGACGTCCCCAGCGCCGGCGAGATCGCGCAGGTGTTGACCGGCCTCGAGGTCGGCCAGGGACGCGTCCAGAGCTCGATCGAGCGAACGGTGCTCGGGCTGATGCGGGCCTTCGACCTCCATCTCTGGAACCGCCTCGAGACCAGCCAGCACGCCGCCACCGTGATCGAGCTGTTCGAACAGCACGCAGCGAGCCTCGCGGCGCCGGTCGCCCTCGACCCCGACTTCTACCGGGACCTCGTGGCGCGACGCCGCGCGGGGACGCTCGGCGCGATGGAGACCACGCTCGACCCGATCCTCACGATGTTCCAGCTGACCGACGACCTCGCGACCGGTGACGCGCCGCGCGTGGGCCGGCTGCTCGCGAAAGCGCAGGTCGCCCGTGGGGACGGCGACCGCACGCCGTTGCTGGTGGAGGCGCGCGAGCGCCAGCGAGCCATCCTGACCGTGCTCGAGCAGCTCCTGCTGCGGCTCGAGGAGTGGAACGACTACCAGGACCTCGTCCAAGAGGTCCGCGCCCTGCGCGATCGCCAGCGCGACCTGCAGAACCGAACCGAAGAAGCGAGAGGCAAGTGATGGCCCGGATCTACCGTTCGTTCGCTCCTGCCGCAGCCCTGCTCGCCGCCATCATCGCCACGGGCGCGGTCACGCCCGCGCGCGCCCAGGAGGCCGACCCGGCGACCCTGGAGCGACTCCGCCGCGACCAGGACGAGATCCTGCGCAAGGCCGAGCGCCTCCAGAAGCTGATGACGCGGCTGAAGGTCCGCTACCAGCGCGAGGGCAAAGCCGAGCAGGTCGCGTATCTCGAAGAAGGCCTCGCGCACCTCGAGCGCTCCGGGGTCCTGCGCGACGTCGCGAGCATCCGCGAGAACATCGAGTCGACGGCCTTCACCGAGGCCCTCCGCAAGCAGAGCGAGGTCGTCGCGGACCTCGAGCGGCTGCTCAACATCCTGCTGGCGCGCAAGTCCATCGAGGCGCTCGACGACCAGATCGAGCAGGTCCAGCGCCAGGCGCGCACCGCGTCCGAGCTCGAGCAGCGGCAGCGGGAGCTGATCGAGCAGGCCCAGAACGCGATGCAGCGTGAGCTCAGTCCGGCCGAGCAGCAGCTGGCGGACGCACTCGCCGAGATGCGCGACGCCGAGCAACGCGAAGCCGACCGCAACGCCCAGCAGGCGGGCACGCGGCGGCCGTTCCTGGAGAGCGCGCTGCAGCGCGTCCAGCAGCTGCTGCGCGCCCAGCAGCAGCTCGAGGCCGGCCTCGAAGACGAACGCGAGGGGCGGACGCCTGCGGCCCAGCGCCAGGCGTTTGATCTCGGCGACCTGAGCGAGCAAGTCCGTAACCTCCAGCGCGAGGTCAAGGACCAGCAGCAGCAGCAACAGCTCCGAGCCGCCGGCGGGCAGCTCCGGCAGGCGGCCGAGAGCGACGACGCCACGGGGCTCGAGCAGGCGCGCGACGGCATGCAGCGGCTGCTGGAGCAGGCCCCCAAGCGACCCGGCACCGTCGCGGGCGACTTCAAGGCCCGTGACGAAGAGTGGGCGAAGATCCGGGACGCCGCGCGCGCAGCGCCCGCGCCCGACACCGACGCGGGTCGCGAGGCGCTCGGTGAGGTCGGGCAGCAGGCCGAAGAGCTCGCCGAACAGCGCGACGGTGAGGCCCAACAGAACAACCGCGCGCAGGCCAACAAGCTCGCCGGTGGCGCCGCAGCGCTCGCCGAAGAGATGCGCGCGGCCGCCGAGCGCGAGCGCGCGGCCCAGCAGGGCGGCGCACAAGAGGGACAGGAGCCCCCGAGCGAGTCGCCCCAAAGAGGCGGCGGGACCGAGGACCGTCCAACCTCCACCGATGCGGTCGCCGAGGCCGCTAACAAGCTCGCCGAAGCCGAGCGAGCGATCGAAGCGGGGCAGACCGCGGCAGCCGGAGAGAAGCTCGACCAGGCGCTGAGCGCGCTCGACGCCGCGCGT
>CAZTQF010000517.1:0-2901 GCA_964615255.1 uncultured candidatus Brocadiaceae bacterium
GATCCTGCCGAGCGCGCGCATCGCCGAGGGGTTTACGACGACCACGCTGGAGCTGACCGACAGCTCGGTCCTGTCCGGCGTGATCACCAAGGACCAGGACGGCCAGGTGACGATCGTCGACATCAACGGCAAGGCGACCGACGTGCCGTCGGCCAGGATCCGCGCGCGGCAGGCCAGCAAGGAGAGCGCCATGCCCAAGATGGGCGAGGCGCTCAGCAAGCGCCAGATCCGCGACCTGATCGCGTTCTTGAAGAACCAGAAGCGGAAGCGCTGACCAGCTGAACGTCAGCTGCGCGCGATCCAGTCGCGCACGCGGCCGTCGAGCAGGAACGGGATGATCGGCAGCAGGGCCGCGACGGCGAGCAGCGCCAGCCGCGAGGTCGGCCAGTCCGACTCGAACCGCGCGCGCGCCAGCTGCCACATGAACAGCATCCAGACGAGGCCGTGCACCATCCCGACCACGGAGACCGCGGCGGGCATGCCGGCCGCGTACTTGAGCGGCATCGCGACGCCGACGAGCAGCACGTAGGTCACGGCGTCGAGGACGGACAGCCAGCGGACGCGGGTGAGCAGGCGGATCGGCGCTGTCGTCACGCGAGCAGCTCCTTGCGGACCTTGCCGAAGACGTCCGTCAAACGGAACGGCCGGCCCTGGAACTTGTAGGTCAACCGCTCGTGATCGATGCCGCACAGGTGCAGGATCGTCGCCTGCAGGTCGTGGACGTGGATCGGGGTGTCGACGACGCCGTGGCCGAGCTCGTCGGTCGCGCCGATCACGGCCCCGCGCTTGACGCCGCCGCCCGCCATCAGCAGGCCGAAGCAGTGCGGGTGGTGGTCGCGGCCGAAGAACTTGCTGCCGTTGCGCGCCTCGTTCATCGGCGTGCGCCCGAACTCCCCGCCCCAGACGACGAGCGTGTCGTCGAGCATGCCGCGGCGGCGCAGGTCCGTGATCAGCCCCGCGAGCGGCCGATCGAGCCGCTTTGCCTGCTTGGGGAACTGCGTCATCAGGTCGTCGTTCGGGCTCGTTCCGTGGATGTCCCACCCGCTGTCGAAGAGCTGCACGAATCGCACGCCGCGCTCGACGAGGCGGCGCGCGAGCAGGCAGTTGTTCGCCAGCGACGCGGTCCCCGGCGTCGTGCCGTAGAGCTCGTGCACGTCATCGGGCTCGCTCTGGAGGTCGACAGCTTCGGGGACCGACGCCTGCATCCGGAACGCGAGCTCGGCCTGCGCGATGCGCGTCGTGGTCTCCGGATCGCCCGCCCGCTGCTCGTGCATGCGGTTCAGGTCGTTGAGCGCGTCGAGGGAGCGGCGGCGGCGCGCGCGGTCGTAGCCTTCGGGGTCGCGCAGGTAGAGGACCGGCTCGCCCGCCGAGCGGAACTCGACGCCCTGGTGCACCGACGGCAGGAAGCCCGCGCTCCAGAGGGCCTTGCCCGCGCTCGGCATGCCGCCGCTGACCATCACGACGAAGTCGGGGAGGTCGCGGTTCTGGCTGCCGAGACCGTACGAGAGCCACGCCCCCATCGACGGCCGCCCCGGCCGCGGCGCGCCCGAGAACAGCAGGTGCTCCGCGGGCGCGTGGTTGAACTGATCGGTGTACATCGACCGGATGAGCGTCACGTCGCCCATCTGCTGGGCGAGGTGCGGGAACAGCTCGCACATCTCGACGCCGTTGGCTGCTCGGATCCAGCCGTGCTTGTGACCGAGCAGCTTGGGGTGCCCCTTGATGAAGGCGAAGCGCTCCTTTTTGAGGAACTCGTCCGGGCACTTGTCGCCGCTGTATCGATCCAGGGTCGGCTTGCGGTCGAACATGTCGAGGGTCGGCGGAGCGCCCTCCATGTGCAGGTAGATGACGCTCTTGGCGCGGGGCGCGAAGCCGGGCTTCTTGCCGTCGCGGTCGTCCGCGAGCAGCGCGCGCAGCGCCGCCGCGCCAAGCGAGACGCCCGCGCCCTCGAGGAACCTGCGGCGACAGAGCTGTTCGTAGATCGTCATCGGCGCGTCACGAATTCGTCGAGGCACATCACGACGCTGGCGACCACGCCCCACGCGTCCGACTCCGACGCGCCGAGCGCGCGCTCCTCTGCGAGCAGCGCGACCAGCCGATCGCGCTCGCCCCGAGCCGCTTCGCGCAGCAGGCAGCGCCGCCAGAGCCAGGCGGCGCCGGCGTGCGGGTCGTCGCGTCCGACCGCCATCGCCTGCTCGCCGAGCGCCCTCGCCGGCTCGTGGAACTGAGGGTCGTTCCAGAGGACCAGCGCCTGCAGCGGCGTGTTGGTCCGCTGGCGGCGCAGCACGCACGCCTCACGGCTCTGCGCGTCGAACACCATCATCGCAGGGTGCGGGCTGGTCCGGCGCCAGAACGTGTAGAGCGCCCGCCGGTAGCGATCCTCGCCCGTCGCGTCGCTCCACTTCGCGCCGCTGTAGAGCTGCCGCCAGACGCCGTCGGGCTGCGGCGGCATCACGCTCTGGCCGCCGACCTTGCGGCTCAAGAGGCCCGAGACCGCGAGCGCCTGGTCCCGCAGCTGCTCGCCGGTCAGGCGGAACGAGGGGCCCCGCGACAGCCAGACGTTCTCGGGGTCCAGCTCGCGCTGGCGCGCGGTCTGCCCGGACGCCTGGCCGTACGTCGACGAGAGCACGATGGTTCGCAGCAGGTGCCGCATCGACCAGCCCGACTCGACGAACTCGCTCGCCAGCCAGTCGAGCAGCGCGGGGTGGGACGGCGCGTCGCCCTGGGTGCCGAAGTCCTCGAGCGTCGCGACGATGCCGCGGCCGAACAGCTCGCTCCAGATCCGGTTCGCGAGCACCCGCGACGTGAGCGGGTTCTCGGCCGACACGAGCCAGCGGGCGAAGCCCAGGCGGTCGCGGCGCGCGCCGGGCGACATCTCCGGCCACACCGCCGGCGTGGCCG
>CAZTQF010000518.1:0-2893 GCA_964615255.1 uncultured candidatus Brocadiaceae bacterium
TTGGGATCCATCGAGGGACGATGTCGCTCTTCTGTCTACTCGCGGTGTGCGCAGCCCTGGCCGCGCAAGAGCCCGGAACGCCAGCGCCCGCTCCTTCGCCCAAGGCGCTGCCGGTCGATCACGACGCCGAGCAGCGCGGCGCCCCGATCAAGGAGCTGACTTTGGAAGAAGCGCTCCGAAGGGGGCGGCAGGGCAACGTCGGGATCCGCGCAGCCGAGCTGCTCCCGGAGCAGGCGCGCATGGACGTCATCTTTGCCGAGGCCGGATTCCAGCCCGAGTTCTACGGCGCGAGCGGCTTCGCGGAGAGCGAGCGGCCGCAGTTCAACAGCTTCCAGCCGTCGATCACGTCCCAGACGATCAACGCAGAGGTCGGTTGGCGTCAGCGGGTCATCACCGGCGGTCTGTTCGACCTGGCCTTCCAGCCGTCGCGCTTCGAGAGTGACGGCGGCGGCGGCTTCTTCCCGAGCAAGCAGTTCACGGCCAACTGGCAGGCTTCGTTCCGTCAGCCCCTGCTGCGCGGGGCGTGGTCGGACTACAACCTCGGCGACGTCGCGACCGCGCAGTACCGCATGACGCAGGCCGACCACCAGTTCGACCGCACGGTGCAGGACACCCTGCTGCAGATCGTGCAGGCCTACTGGGAGTTGGTGTTCTCGCGCGAGAACTGGCGCGTTGTCCGGACGGCGCTCGACGTCGCCGAAGAGCAGCTCCGCATCACGCTGGAGCGGATCCGCGTCGAGCAGCTGGCGCCCCGAGACCGCGTCGCCGACGAGGCGGAGGTCGCGCGCCGGCGCGAAGAGCTGATCACGGCCGAGAACGCGATCCGTGATCGCGAGGACGACCTCCGCCGCCTGCTCTATGACGGCAGCGACGCGCGGACGTGGCGCTACAACCTGCGGCCGATCTCGCCGATCGATGTCGCTCCCGCCGCGGAGCTGCCGGAGTTCGAGGCGCTGGTCGCCGTCGCGGTGCAGCGTCGTCCCGACCTGCGGGCGCTGCGGAGCTCGGTCTCCGCTGCCGAGGTCGCGGCCATGCAGGCTGAGCGCGACGTCCTGCCGCAGCTCGACCTCGTCACGGGCTACTCGTCGGACGGCGTCTCTTCCGACGACGCCATCTCCGGCGCGAGCGGGAGCCTGAGCCAAGCGTTCCGGGACGCTTCCGAGCAGGAGTTCCCGGACTGGTCCGTCCGGTTGGAGTTCGCCATCCCGATCGGCAATCACGCCGCGAGGTCGCGCTCGCGCCGCGCGCAGCTCGAAGTCGAGCGGCAGCGCCGACGGCTCCACGGGGCGACGCTGGACGTTCAGAAGGAGGTGCGCGAGGCGCTCCGACGGCTCCGCACCCTCGGGCAGAGCATCCTGGCGACCCGCGAGTCGGTGCGGCTCGCCGAGACCAACCTCGAGACCGAGCAGGTCAAGCAGCGGGTCGGCGCGTCGACGGCGTTCGAGGTCCAGCGCCGGAACCAGGAGTTGCGCGAGGCCCGCAGTCGTCTCCTCCGCAACCAGCTCGACTACCGGACCGCGCAGAGCCAGTTGCTCTACGTGCAGGGGGAGCTCGAGGCGGCTCCCCGTTGACGAGCGCTTCGGTGACGCAACGCCGCCGTTGGACTAGGAACGCATGATGCCGACCTCCTTTCTGCGCCAGGTTCGCAGCCTGACCCCGCTGCTCACGACCGCGCTGCTCACGGGCCAGCAGCTCACGCGGGATCCGTCACCGCAGCCGAACCCCTACAAGCTGGAGCCGTTCGATCCGGCGTTCGCTGTCGAGCTCCAGTATCCCCCGATGAAGGGGCTGGACTACGCCCGGACCCGCCGCCAGGCGCTGCGTCAGGTCGCGGAGAACCTGCAGGGGAACACGTCTCGTGAGACCTGGCAGCTGGCGACCGAGTTCTTCTGGCGAGCGCCCGAGGACGTCGTGGACCCGTTGACCGACGTGATGGACCGGTCGATGGCCAACAAGGCGCTCGGCGACGCGGTGCGCAACTGCGTCGAGGCCATGGCCAAGACGCGCAACCCGGAGTTCGACGCGGCGCTGCGGCGCGCAGCGGAGCACAAGAGCGACGGCGTGCGCCAGGCCGCCTACGTCGCGCTCGCGACGGCAGGGAAGGTCGAGACCCTGCGCGAATTGGCGGGCGCGTTCACCAAGCTCTCCGGCCGCGGCCGGGAGGCCTGGCTGCGCGCCGTCCGCCTGAGGTTGCCCGAGGAGCGCGTCGCGCTCCTGCGCGGCGTCATGAGCGCCGACTACCCGGCGCTGGTGCGGGACCAGGTGCTCAAGGAGGCCGCGCTGATGCCGGTCGACGAAGCCGCCGAGGTCCTGCGGCCGCGTTGGGACACCGCGGTCCAGCAGTTCAAGGCGGTCATCGCGGGCGTGCTCCACGCCAGCGGCGACGGCGCTGGGACCGCGTGGCTCCGCGACGCGATGGTGAGTGAGAACCTCGACGAGGTGACCTGGGCGGTGCGCCACTGCGCCTTCGGCCAGGACCCGAACGGCGCGCTCGGCGTTCTCCGCGAGCCGCTGCTCCGCCTGTCGACGCACCTCCGGCCCGAGGTGCGTCTGGAGGTGGCCAAGCAGCTGACCCGCATCGAAGGCGAGGACGTCGCAGACGTCTACGAAGTGCTGACGTCGCCGGACGAGCCGTGGGACATCCGCGCGCTGGCGACACGGGAGTTGACGCGCCGCGGGCGGACGCAGCTGGTGTCGGTGTTGCTCGAGGAGCTGCCCACGGCGACCGGTACGCGGATGCACAGCATCGTCAACCAGCTCTCCGCGAGCGGTGACCCGCGGGCCGTCGAGGTGCTGGTCGAGCGGTTCCGCAAGGCTCCGCCAGGCCAGGGCCGCCCCTTCTTGCAGGCGATCGCCCAGAACGGCAGCGAAGCCGCTGCCGACGCGCTGTTCG
>CAZTQF010000519.1:0-2136 GCA_964615255.1 uncultured candidatus Brocadiaceae bacterium
CGCCGCCGATCTCGGCGCCTGAGGTGCCGATGTTGACGTTGGCGATGCCGCAGTCGCTGCCGATCGCGGATGTGAAGCGCTCTGCGGATCGCAGGTCGTTGGTGAAGATCGCGCTGCTGAGCCCTTGCGGCACGTCGTTGTTGAGCCGGATCGCCTCGTCGAGCGAGGTGATCGGGATCAGGTAGAGCACGGGCGCGAACGTCTCCTCCTTGCAGATCGGCAGCGTCTTCGGGCACCGCACGATGGTCGGCTGCACGTAGGCGCCGCCCCGGATCTTGGGCGCGACCGCGGCGCGCTTGCCGCCCTGTACGACCTTTCCGCCCTGGGCCTTGGCTGCCGCGATCGCCGCGGCGAAGGCGTCGGCCGAGCCTTGGTCGACCAGCGGTCCCACCAGGGTCGACTTGTCGTTGGGGTCGCCGATCTTGCAGGTCTTGTAGGCCTTCACGAGGCGCGCCTGCAGCTTGTCGATCACCGACTTGTGCGCCAGCACGCGGCGCGTCGTGGTGCAGCGCTGGCCGGCGGTGCCGACCGCGCCGAACACGATCGCGCGCACCGCGAGGTCCAGGTCGCAGTCGTCCATCACGATGATGGCGTTGTTGCCGCCGAGCTCGAGCAGCGAGCGGCCGAAGCGCTGGGCGACACGCGGGCCGACGATGCGGCCCATGCGGGTGCTGCCGGTCGCCGAGACCAGCGGCACGTTCGGGTCGTCGAGCAGCGCGGCGCCGACGGTGTCGTCCGGGCCGATCACGCAGCTCACCAGCGGCGCCCACTCCTTGCCGAGCACCTTCGCGGCGATGTTGGTCATCGCGATGGCGGTCAGGGGCGTCTTGAGCGACGGCTTCCAGATGCAGCTGTCGCCGCAGACGAGCGCCAGCATCGCGTTCCACGCCCACACCGCGATCGGGAAGTTGAACGCCGTGATGATCCCGACGTTGCCGAGCGGCTGCCACAGCTCGCGCATGTGGTGCTGGTCGCGCTCGCTCTGGATCGTCAAGCCGTAGAGCTGCCGCGACAGGCCGACCGCGAAGTCCGCGATGTCGATGCACTCCTGCGCCTCGCCGAGGCCCTCCTGCACGATCTTGCCCGCCTCGAGCGTGACCAGCTTGCCGAGCAGCTCCTTGTGCTCGCGGAACGCGTTGCCGATCCGTCGCACGTACTCCCCGCGCTGCGGCGCCGGCAGCTCGCGCCACTTGAGGAAGGTCGCGTGCGCCTTCTTGCTGATCGCCGCGTAGTCGGCGGCCGTCGCCATCCGCACCTGGCCGACGACCTTGCCGTCGACGGGCGAGACGACCGCGTGCAGCGCCCCCTTGGTCTTGCGCCAGGAGCCGTCGAAGGCGCCGCTGTGGATCTTCTGGACGCCGAGCTTCTTCAGGAAGGTGGTGTTCATGCGGCGCGCAATGTCCACGCCCGGCGCGGGCGAGACAAGGCCTGTCGGTGGCGATCTGCTGGCGCCGCGCGCAGATCGGACTCGGCGCTTCTCGCCGCCGCGGCCCTCTGCTACCTACGGGTCGTGCTCGCACCGTTCCTGCTCGAACTGGCGCTGTTGTTCGCGCTGTGCGTAGCGGTAGCCGTGACGTTCCATCGGCTGCGGCTGCCGCCGCTGGTCGGCTTCCTGGTCGCGGGTGTCGTCGTAGGCCCCAACGCGGTCGGCCTCGTCCACCACGAGGACGTGGTGCGCGAGCTCGCGGAGGTCGGGATCGTCGTGCTGCTCTTCGCCGTCGGTCTGGAGGTGCCGCTCCAGCAGCTGGGTCGGCTCCGCCGCGCCATCTTGGTCGGCGGCGGCGCGCAGCTGCTCGGGACCGTCGCGCTCTCGACGATCGCGTGCCTGCTCTTGGGCCTGGAGCTCCGGCAGGCGCTGTTCCTGTCGTTCCTGCTGACCCTCTCGAGCACCGCCGCGGCGACCAAGATGCTCGTCGACCACGGCGAGCTCGGGGCGCCGCACGGCCGCACGGTGCTCGGGGTGGCGATCGCGCAGGACCTCGCGGTCGTGCCGATGATCCTGGTCGTGCCGCTCCTGGGCGCGGCCGGCGACGGCGCTGCGGCGTCGGCGCTGTCGGTGCTCGGGGACCTCGGCCTGCTCTTGCTGCTGGTCGCGGGCGGCAAGCTGTCGGTCAAGCCGCTGGTCCGGCTGGTGTG
>CAZTQF010000519.1:2146-2893 GCA_964615255.1 uncultured candidatus Brocadiaceae bacterium
AGCCGGGAGCTCTTCGTGCTGTTCCTGGCGACCTGGTGCCTCGGCCTGGCGGCCCTCACGGCGATGCTCGGCATGTCGCTCGCGCTCGGGGCCTTCGTCGCCGGGATCCTGCTGGCGGACAGCGACCACCACAGCCAGGCAGCCGCCGAGGTCGAGCCGTTCCGGGACGCGTTCGCGAGCCTGTTCTTCGTGTCGATCGGGATGCTGTTCGACTGGCAGACGATCGCGTCGGCGCCGGGCACGGTGGCAGCGGTCGTCCTCGCCGTCGTGCTGGGCAAGGCGCTCGTGGTCCTGGGGGCAGCGCGGCTGCTCGGCCAGCCGTTCCCCGTGCGGCTGCGCGCTGCGCTGACGCTCGCGCAGGTCGGCGAGTTCTCGTTCGTGCTGGTGCAGCTCGGTGAGGACAACCAGCTGCTGGCGGGGTCGGTCGAGGCCGTCTTCGTCGTCGCGGCGGTCGTGTCGATCGCCGCGACGCCGCTGCTCTACGCGCTCGGGGCGCGGCTGGCGGGCGGGGCGCGGCGCGTGCGCGAGCGTGACGGCGCGGATGTCTCGACGTCCGGCCGCAGCGAGCACGCGATCGTGGTCGGCTTCGGGCCGACAGGACGCGTCGTCGCGTCGGGGCTCGAGGCCGCCAGGATCCCGTTCGTCGTCGCCGAAATGAACGCCGCGACGGTGAAGGCCGAAAAGGCGCGCGGCGTGCCGATCGTGCTCGCCGACGCGACCCGCGTGGCCGTGCTCGACAGCCTCGAC
>CAZTQF010000520.1:0-2892 GCA_964615255.1 uncultured candidatus Brocadiaceae bacterium
GGCCCGCCTCGCCGACCTCGGTCTGGACGCAGCCGACGCGGCGATCGAGGCGCGCCTCGCGGCGGTCGACGCGATGGTCTTCGCGAGCGACGAGGCGATCCAAATCCACGGCGGGTTCGGCTACACGGTCGAGTACCACGTCGAACGTCACTACCGCGACGCCAAGACCCTCGAAGTCCTGGACGGCGGCAGCGGCGCCTTGCGGGATCGGCTCGCGGCGATGCAGTTCGCGTAGCCGCGACGCCTGCGCTCACTCGGCTGCGTAGCCGAGCGCGGCCCGGTAGGCCGCACGCGCGAGGTCGAAGCGCAGCCGCGCGTCGACGCGCTGCGCGCGGGCCGACGCCAGCTGGCCTTCACGCAGCTGCACGTTGAGCAGGTTGCTGAGGCCGAGGTCGAACTTTCGCTGTTCGGCGGTGACCAGCAGCGCTGCGCGGTCGACGTTCTGCTCGTTGAGCTCGACCTGCTGCGCGGCCGCGCGCATCGCGGAGCGCGCGTCGAGCAGCTCGTTGCTGATCCTGTCCTGCAAGAAGCCTTGCTCGATACGGAGCTTGCTCCGCTTGGCCTCGGCCTGCTGGAGCTCGCCGAGCGCTCGCCGTCGCTGGATCGGCACCTTGAGTTGGCCGCCGACGAACAGCTCCAGGTCCTCTCGGTCCGCGTAGGGCCGCCCGCTGAGCGACGCCGCGCCCTCGACGACCACGTCGAGCTGGGGCAGGGTCTGGTTCGCTGCGAGGTCCGCTTCGGCGCTGGCCTGGTCGATCCTGAGCTGCAGCAGCTCCAGCTCCGGCCGCCGCCGCGCGGCCAGCTCGAGGTCCTCCTCGAGCGTGGTCTCTGGGCCGGCGAGCGGCAGCTGCGCTGCGCGGGGCAGGTTGGCTTCGCTCGGGACGACCGGCAGGTCGTCTTCATCGCGGAGGAACAGCGACAGCTCCAGCGCCGCGCGCTGGAAGGCCCGCTCCGCTTCGACGACGTAGACGCTGCGCTGCGCGATGAGACGTTCGTTGTCGGTCAAAGCGATGGGCGCCAAGAACTGACGCTCGACCGCGCGCCGGAGGCCCGCGTCGCGGTCGTCGGCGAGCCGCAGCAGCTCGCGCGCGATGGCGAGCCTTTGTCCCGCCGCGCGCCACCGAACGTAGGAGGAGGTCGCTTCGCGGACGAAGGTGATGCGGGCGCGGCGGATCTCCGGCTCGGCCAACTGCACGCCTAGCTCGGCGATGCGGACGCCGGCGCGGCGGCCGTCTGTGCGACGGTTCTGCAGCAGCGGGACGCGGCCGCCGAACACGACCTCGCCGTCGCCCTGCGTCCGATCGCGGTAGTAGTCAGGCAGCAGTCCGTCGCTGATCCGGTAGCCGCCGTAGATCGTGTCGCCCGTCGCGAGCGGCTGCTCGAGCAGGCCTTGGGCGACGGTCGATTCGTAGTAGCCCTGCACGCGGCCGCCGACTTCGGCGGACAGATAGGTGTCGAAGCTGCCCATCGCTTGCTGCAGTCGCCCTGACGCGAGGTCGCGCTGCAGCAGCTTGGCCAAGAGCGGGGGATAGCGCGTGGCGACCGAGGCGAGCACGGCGTCGAGGCCGAGCTCGCCAGAGATGGGCTGCGCGACGTCCGGGAGGGGCGCGGACGGCGGCGGCGACATGCCGGGTCGCGCCGCGATGTCGCGGGACGCTTCGACGACCTCGGCGCCCTGCGGGGCCAGCAGCGCGGCGTCGAGCGGTCGCGGCACGAAGACCTTCGGTGCGCAGCCTGCCAGCGCGACGGTGGCGGTGAACGAGAAGAGGAGCCTCACTTCGTGCGCTCCTGCCCGGGTCGGGCGACGGTGGGCGGGAAGCCGTTGAGCTGTCGCCAGATCTCGAAGCCCAGCGAGACCTCGTCCAGCACGATCCAGCCCTTGGTGCGCACGCCCTGCCGCAGCAGCTCGCGCGGCCACGCGTGCGGGTTCTCCGCTTCCTTTACGTTCTCGAACGTCAGGACGCTCCGCAGCCAGTCCACGACCGGGCCCTCGTGCTCGACGAACGGGCGCTCGTCGGGGAGGACCATGACCCGGAACTTGCCGGCGCCGTCGTCGAACCGGTCCACGAACGCGACCCGCCCGCCGAACGTCCCGATCGCCGCCGAGGGCCAGCCTACCCATTGGATCGCCGGGTAGCCCTCGAACTGCAGCCGCACGTGCCGGCCGACGTCGATGAAGGTCACGTCGTTGCCGTCGACGAGCAGCTCGACCGCGAGCTGGCGGGACTCTGGCACCAGCGTGGCGAGCGTCGCGCCCTGCTTCACGAAGCCGCCGCCCTGGCCGTTGGTCACCAGGTTCTGCACGTAGCCGTCGACGGGCGCGACGAGCCGCTGCTGCTGCTGACGGGTGAGGTCCCGGCGGAGCTTCGGGATGACGCCCTCGGCGCTCGCGACCTCGCCAGCGGCGGCGTCACGCTTCGCCTTGGCGTCCTGGATCTTCACGAGCTCGGCCTTTCCCGCGCGGACCTTCTTGCTGCGCGCGGCGCGGAGGTAGGCAGCCGCGCCGACGACGGCGGCCTGCCTGGCGGCGAGGTCGGCCTCGGCGACTGCCTGCTCCTGCCTTGCCTTCTGCAGGTCGAAGCCGCTGCCGATGCGGTCCGCGACGAGCCCGGCGTACATCTCCAGCGCGAACTCCGCGAGCCCGAGCTTCTGCTCGGCGACGGCGACCGCCTGCTCCTTGACCTTCACGTCCTGGACGGCGGCGGCGATCTCGTCGTCGGCGAGCTGGAGCGCGGCCTCGCGCGCCTCCTGCGCAGCGCGCACCTGATCCTCCAGCTGCTCCCGTTTGGCGCGCGCGGCGTCGCGCTTGCGTTCGGCGGCGGCGAGCTGCTCGGCCAAGCGGTCGAGGATCTCCGGGTCATTGTCGGAGAGGTCGACGATCGGGTCGCCCTG